>JBBIUD010000389.1:0-1013 GCA_037440485.1 Chlorobiota bacterium | reverse complement strand
TGCCGTTCCTCTCCTGCGCGAGTTAATCGAACAGTCCGAGCGCAACCCTATCGTCGCAGCTAATGCTGAAGCGTGCGTGCGCGCGATTCAAACCGATGCCCTCAGCGACGTTGTTGACGGCATCATGACACAGTGCATCGAAGGCACAGAGCTGGATTTAGAACATGCGGCATTGAATCTATCGGCATTTGGTTTTCCAGAAACAGACCGCATTGCATGCCAAGCATACCTTGATTCCCTCGCGGTGCAAGTGCAAAAACAAACATCTGGCTCGAATCCCATCGAAAAGCTCATTGCGCTCAATACTGTACTTTTCGAGCAGGAGCAATTCCGTGGCGCAATCAGCAATTTTTATTCGCCGCGGCATGCGTATCTGGGCACTCTTCTCGATTCGCACGAAGGAATCCCGATAACGCTGTCGGTTGTGTACATGCTCGTTGGGCAGCGCCTTGGTATTGAGCTGCATGGCATTGGAATGCCCCTCCATTTTTTGGTGTACCATCCCGTGCTGGACGTGTTCATTGATTGTTTCAATGCTGGCACGTTTATTTCCCGCGATGAATGCCGCCGCTTCATTGAGCAAGCTGGTTTTACTTTCAACGAAAGTATGCTACAAAAACGCAACAACGTCGAAATCATCCAGCGGATGATTCGCAACGCGATCTACGCTCATACAAAAGCTGGGCAGCAATGGGCAGCCGATACGCTCCAGGAAGCACTCGACACAATAAACCATCTGATAGGCTAGTATGCATCACCGACGTGATAACTGGCTAGGGCGGATTCCGCACGGAAGAAGCAGCTCCGACCATTATGCACTATTCACACTCAACAATGCACGTCTTTGCTCTGCGTTGCTCGCACTGCTGGTTACGTTCAGCGTCGCGAGCGCCCAAACGTTTCGCATTGTTCTCCGCGATAAGGGTCCGGACTCCTTTCAACCTGGAAGCCAGTTGTACCGCTCAACAGTCGCACTGCTTTCTTCACGAGCAGTAGAACGACGAGCCAAGGTA
>JBBIUD010000388.1:0-1032 GCA_037440485.1 Chlorobiota bacterium | reverse complement strand
CCGTTCGCAAGATTGCTGCAATGCTTGGTCGTCCCATCCTCCCAGGCGAGAAGCGATGACACACGAACAGATACGTTTGCTACTGCCAGATTACGCGGCTGGAATGCTGAGCCACGACCAACGAGAATGCGTCGAACGCGCACTCCAAGCATCGCCAGAGCTGCGCCAGGAACTCGAACATATAGCCACTGTCTTTGCGGCATTTCCTGCTGAGCGGGTGCGACACGAAACGGAGTGGCGTTCACGGTCAATCAGTGTCGCTGTCAACGAGCAACAAGGAGCGTTACCGCAGCGTCGCCGGCAGTGGGTGCCTCTGGTGGTGACGGGAGCGATTTGCTCAATTGTTTTTGCATCGGTTATGCTCACACCGGTCAGTCATGAGCAGCAACCGGTACGAAAGCCAATCGCTGCGAATACATCGTCTGCTATGTACACGCCTTCACCAACGACGGCAGTCACGCCACCAGACCAGTTTCAAACACCATCAACACCAATGCTCCGATCATCGTCGAATCCATCAGCACACAAAACAGAGCGCAATACCAGCATTGCTGCCAGTACGGTAACGTTCGATGCACTCGCACTGGCAACGTTTCCCGACGATGCAATTGATCAGGAATTTGTTCAACACTTTGTCGAGGTCTTCAGCAATGAAAGCACTGACTAAGCTTGCAATTGTTGTAGCCGTTGCCATGGCAACGCAACTATATGCACAACCGGAACCACCCCACGGTAAAGCTCGCGAGCGACTTGCGCAATTCAAGAAGCTCAAACTGATCGAAATACTCGATCTTGATGAGAAAACAGCGGAAAAATTCTTTGTTCGCTACAACGAAGGGCAGAAGAAGATTGATCAAGCACGCAAAGACTTGCAGGAAGCCGTCCGTCAGTTGGATGATGCAGTTCGGGCGAAGGTCTCCGAAAGTGAGCTCAATAGCAAAAGTGAGCAAGCTGTCAAGCGGATGCAGGAGTTTGCCGCTGCTATTGTTGAGCGTTTGAATGGAGTGCGTCCGCTGCTGTCGGCACAGCAGT
>JBBIUD010000387.1:0-1039 GCA_037440485.1 Chlorobiota bacterium | reverse complement strand
GCGCTTGGATGGGCAGCTCGTTGCAGACATCCAGCACGAGTCACCCGCTCCACTGCTGTTGGACGCTGCCCGTCTTTCCACGGGGGTGTACGCATACCGCATCGGCTGCACCGGCGGTAGCGTCACCACGGGCATTGTTGTACTGTCACGCTAACACACACTATGGCAACATTTGGCATCGAGAGCAACGGACGATTGGAAAACACCGCTGTGTACTACAACGGCGAGCAATTAGCGGGCTTGCGACAGGTGCTGCTCAACATCGCTGAAGATGGCACCTTCGATGCGCTCATTAGCTACCGCGGCGACGACGGTCAGCTCTACACCAGGAACCCGTTCACCGACTACCTCGACCACGTTCGTACTATGCCGCCATCGTTTACCGAGGAAGAAGCGCAGACGCTCCGGCAACTGGTCATCGAAAGCGATGGCGATATTGAGCGAACGCTGGTCTATCTCGACGGACAACCGCAGGAAGGAATCGTGCACCTTTTCGTTAGCATCAGCGTTCCGGACGCAGCGCCGCCGCAGGGTTTTTCACTGTTTCGGAAACGATCACCGGAACCACTCGAGCGCGCGGAGTTCCGCGCCGAAATCACCTTCCGCGAAGCGGATGGTTCGCAGACGACCGAACCTGTTTTCTAACGACAACACCTCCTGCAATCACATTCGCTGTATCTCTGATGAAAGGCACTGTCGTGTTCCTGGTGTTGCTTGCTGCAGTGCGGCTGTGTGTGCCCGCCTCTACCGGCGACACTGCTCGGCACGAACCATCCGGTGGCGTTGTTCTGATTGCCAACATTGACGGTGTCATCAATCCCATGACAGCGTACTACCTGGACCGTGTGCTCGGTCTTGCCCAGGAACGCTCTGCGCTGTGTGTGGTGGTGCAATTGAACACCCCTGGTGGCTTGGATCGAGCGATGCGGCAGATGGTGCAGTCCATTCTCAACAGTCCCGTTCCGGTGGTCGTGTACGTTGCGCCCTCCGGTGCACGCGCAGCTTCGGCGGGGCTGTTCATCACGATGGCAGCGCACGT
>JBBIUD010000386.1:0-1059 GCA_037440485.1 Chlorobiota bacterium | reverse complement strand
AATGTAACTGTTGAGGTAATCGCTTGATCCATACCCATTACGTGAATGGTCTGAGCCATCTCGACGGTATTGGCGTAGGTGTAGAGCGTGCCTGCTTTCGGGAGCAAGCGATAGTGGTACGGCTTGTTTTGTGGTGGAGTATGCAGTCGGGCTTTGGGTTGCGCCGCGGCTACAACTGTCGCAACAAGAACAAGAGCAATCGTATGCATTGACGGTCCTTATGCAGTCGTGAAACTATTGGCAAATTACGCGACCGCTTCGGCTGCTGCACGCGAACGCTTTTCGTGGCGGAGCCGTTCGTTTGTGTTCAAAATGCGCTTGCGAATGCGGAGTGACAGCGGCGTAACCTCGAGCAATTCATCGTCGTTCAAAAACTCGAGATACTGTTCCAGAGTCATCAAGCGTGGTGGGGCAAGTCGAACCAGCCCTTCGGAGCCACTCGACCGCATGTTCGTTAGATGTTTCGTTTTGCAAGGATTGACCACAAGATCACCTTCGCGCGCATTTTCCCCGATAACCATGCCTTCATAGACACGTTCACCGGGTGCAATAAACAGCACGCCGCGCTCCTGGATACTTTCGAGTGCATAGGCAGTGGCAATGCCATCTTCAAGCGCAACTAAGCTGCCGCGTGTGCGCCGTGCGATGTCTCCACGGTAGGCTTCATAGCCAGCGAATGTGTGGTGGAGGACGCCCTCACCGCGTGTGAGCGTCATGAACTCTGTACGGAAACCGAGCAAGCCGCGTGCAGGAACACTAAACTCAATCCGTACAGTGCTTCCAACCGGTAGCATCGAGAGCATCTCGCCTCGGCGCCGACCGAGCGATTCGATGACGTTGCCGCTGTACTCGGCTGGAACATCAATGACAACGTGCTCGATCGGCTCGAGCAGTTTACCCTCTGCATCGCGGTGGAACAAAATCTCCGGCTGCGATACAGCAAGCTCGTATCCTTCGCGGCGCATCGTTTCGATCAGGACAGCCATCTGCAATTCACCGCGACCAAGGACACGGAATACGTCGGGTTGATCGGTTTCTTCAATTCGGAGCGAGACGTTA
>JBBIUD010000385.1:0-1063 GCA_037440485.1 Chlorobiota bacterium | reverse complement strand
TGACGTGTTCGATCGGAGGTTCCAGGTCCCGGTAGTATTGCAGCATGAATCTGATCGCGGGGATAGCCAAGCCGATCGAATGCTTCAACGGAGACCAGCAACGCGAGCGCCGAATCTAGTCCGCCGGAAACACCCACTACAACTGAGCGGCGTCCTGTATGCACAAGGCGTTTGGCAAGCGCTGTCTGCTGGATGGTCAGAATTTCTCGACAACGGCTCGAGCGTTCCTGCTCATCCTGCGGCACAAAAGGCATCGCTTCGATCGTGCGGAGTGGGCGGTGATCCTCCAAAGCGGGAAGCTCAAGTCGAAGACGCCGATATTGACCGACCGCATGTTGACCGAATGTTGCAATTCGACGCCGATCAAATCGAATCCGATCAAGATCAAGATCAGCCACAATCTGGCGCGATTGGAATGAAAACGCACGGTCCTCGGCTAAAAGCGCTCCATTTTCGGCAATCAAACAATGACCGCTGAACACTGTATCCGTCGTTGATTCACCCGCACCCGAAGACGCATAGACATAACCAGCGATGCAGCGTGCCGACTGCATGCGCACTAAATCCCGACGGTATTCTGCCTTCATGAGCAGTTCATTGCTTGCCGATGCATTGAAAATCACTTCTGCTCCACCGACGGCAAGATGCTCGCTCGGTGGTTGAACTGCCCACAAATCCTCGCAAAGCTCAACTCCGAATGTTACCGCTGGTTGTGTATCAATTACGCACTCAAAAAGGAGCCCATGTCCAAACGGTACCTCCCATACTCCAAACGACACAGTCGCAGGAAGTGTTTGTTCGGGTCGGCTAAACCATCGTTGCTCGTAATATTCCCCGTAGTTTGGTATAAACTGCTTTGGCACAATTCCGCATATCCCAGACCGATCAATGACAACAGCGCAATTATACAAACGACCCCATGCGCGGATCGGCGCTCCAACGATGAGAACGCCACCTTCGACTCGAACAAGCTCAGCAAGCTCATGCAATGCTCGATCCGACGCATCTAACAGATGAGACTGGAAGAGCAGATCCGCAGCGCTGTAGCTAACGGTTGCAAGCT
>JBBIUD010000384.1:0-1068 GCA_037440485.1 Chlorobiota bacterium | reverse complement strand
TATGGTTGCAAGTCTGCTGCTGGCATGTTCGCTGGCGATTGGTGTAGCAGGCTACCACTATTTCGAAGGCTTGACATGGGTTGATGCGCTGCTCGAAGCAGCAATGATCCTGGGTGGCATGGGACCGGTCAATCAACTGCACACCACGGCTGGAAAGCTTTTTGCCGCATGCTATGCACTCTATTCCGGTGTGGCATTTTTAGCAACTGTCGGTGTGTTATTAGCTCCCATTGCCCATCGCATTCTGCACCGCCTTCACGTCGAGCAGCCACACTCTTAGGCAACGCCCGCTGGCTGCGTTCTTTGAGTGCGGCATTAGCGCGACTGCGCGGAGAGTTTCTGCAGTTGTTGCTGTGCTTGGATATTTCGCCGGTCGAGTTGTACCGCATAGCGATAGCACGCCTCGGCCAACTGGCGCGAGTGCTCATCACCACGTGCGTACGCATCACCAGTGCGCATATACGCCATCGAGGCAAGCGCAAGCAACCCACGGTCAAGACGCTCGGACCGATAGCGCGATGCACTGGCAATAAGAACGTGGGGATCAACAACTCGCGGTGGCGGCAGGGCAGAATCGCTGTGCAGCGCCATCGTCGCACCGTATGGTTGCTGCGTAGTAAGCGCTGCAAAATCGGGTTCGGTTTCCAGCACCTCCGGCGTTGCAAACGCATACCGATCCGCGTTTCGTTTCAGAATCGCCTGGAGCAGTCCAATGAACGCACGCTGAATCACACCATATCGCTCCTGCGGCATGCTTCCAGATTCGAACTCTTCGAGCAACGGCAGATATGCGGCAATCTCAGTCGAGCATCGTTCGATTGGCTCGCCGTACCATCGCCGAAGTTGCCCTAGGTACCAGGTGCGCCGCAGCAGCTCTTTTTCGACCAGGACAATGTCAGGACGATAGCCTTCCACCTGCTGCATGTACCAAAACGCCGAGCAGAAATAATCCCACTGCTGAGAAAACAGGATGCTTCCCTTCGGCAATGGATCAACGACAAGCTTGACATACTCACGAACAAGATGATGAGCATGCAGATCGTTTGTTCGCCAATTCCAAACAGTGTA
>JBBIUD010000383.1:0-1091 GCA_037440485.1 Chlorobiota bacterium | reverse complement strand
TGCACAGGTATAAGCAACACCACCGGTCTGGAGATTAGCACAATCATTCGTGTGCGGGTCAATCTTCATCCGAAAACAAAGCAGGTGCAGTCACTGACCTACCAAGGTATTTGGCGCTCTCAATGATCTGCCCCATCGAATTAGTTCTCGGTCACACCACCGATGAATACCAGGTCATTCACATCATTCTTCACTCGCCGGCGATAGCACCGACTGCGCTGGAGATGCTCCAGCTTCCACCCGATACTCGTTGGGATCGGGGAATCATTCTCAATGGACGCGCACCAATCTGGGTCTATGCTGCCCTGGTGCACTTGTGTCATCCAGCGCGCTGGATAGCAACCGTTGATCCACGGATGAGCGGCGCGGTCGTCGTGGAACGGCATCATCCCGATGCTCCAGCGATTGGTGCACTGGTTTCGTTGCCGCCGGAATATCTCAAAGCGTCAGTATCGGAAGCATCCCCACCGCTACCGTCAGATCAGCACAGCAGTATTGCGGTCGCAATTGTTGGGCCGCCGCATAGCGGGAAAAGCGTGCTGGCTATGTGGATTTTCCATGCTCTTGCCCAACATCTCCCTGTTGAGCGATTCAATCAAGAGGTATTTCTGTTGCGTGCCTGTCCCGATGGTGAGGGGAATTGGTCCGGCGAAACGCCTCCCCAGAACGTGCGATTGCTGCGGTATAAGCAGCGCTTCGATCCAGCGTTTGTCCAGCATGTCGAAGGTAGCATCACCGAGCTTCGTAAAACCAAAAAACTGCTCCTTGTTGATACAGGTGGCAAGATTGATCGCTGGACCCAGCGCATCTTGAACCGTTGCACACACGGGATCATCGTCTCGGCAAAGCGAGCCGAGTTCTGCCGGTGGCGCGGAGCACTGGCAGCATCGGAAATTGAGATCATCGCCGAGATTGAGTCCGTGCGCAGCTCAGCACAGGACGTCGTGCGCGAGCACCCGCTCAGGCTGCGCATCGGGAAGCTCGAACGTGGCAGGCTCGATTCGATCCCGGAAGCACTTCTTACGGCACTCCTTCACAAGGCAAACCTGCTCTGAGTCATCAAGTCCTGGCAGGCTGTGGTGAGTCTGCAT
>JBBIUD010000382.1:0-1133 GCA_037440485.1 Chlorobiota bacterium | reverse complement strand
CTCAACAAAGTCCATCACACCATGGTCACCCAAGCACGCATGAGCATTATCCTACGCTCGCTCGTGGTCATCGGGCAAGTAGCAGTGTATTGGGCTGGTGCGTGGATTAGCGCTGACGGCGCACTCACTGTTGGCGAGTACGTAGCCTTTCTTGCCATCTTCGGTATTGTACTGAGCGCATCAAACTCTATCGGCGAGCTATGGGTTGTGCTAACCGAATTAGGCGTCACCTTTGCGCGATTGGGAGACGTTCTGCTCCAGGAGCCGGAGGTCCGTTCCGAGGATCAACTCCAACCGATGCCATCGAGTGCAGAGCTGTGTTTTTCGCGTGTAAGTTTTTCGTACACTCCCCAGTCTCCACCGGTGTTGCATGATATTTCGCTGGTCATTCCCGAAGGAGCGCGCATCGGCATCATCGGGCGAAATGGCTCCGGCAAGACCACACTGGTCAAACTCATCGCCCGACTCTACGACGATTACACCGGCTCGATCACCATTGGCGGCGTCGAGCTGCGTTCGATTCACCCAGCCTCACTCCGCAAGCACGTTGCCTTGCTTCCGCAGGAACCATACATTTTCGACGGTACCATCGCCGAGAACATCGCCATCGCCAAACCTGATGCAACGATGGACGAGATTATCTGGGCTGCCCAGCAAGCCGAATTACACACCGATGTGCAGCGGTTTTACCTAGGCTACCATCAGCGCGTCGGCAATTCGGGTGCACAGCTTTCCGGTGGTCAGCGGCTCAAGCTCGCGCTAGCACGCCTGTTCCTCTGCGATGCAAAAATTTTGATCCTCGACGAAGCAAGCAGCGCACTCGATGCCCTAAGTGAAGAACGGATCATGCACAATGTATACGCTCACTTCGCCGGACGAACAATCATCTCGATCGCCCACCGCATGACGACGCTCCAGCACGTCGAACGCATCATTGTGCTTGATCGAGGCGAGATTGTCGAAGAAGGCTCCCACGACGAATTATTCCAGCGGCAGGGGCTGTACTATCAATTCCTCCGAACCTACGTAGATGTATAGGCGCATATCCACTGTGGCGCAGAGTGTCGGCAGCGGCTATTTTCGTGGCAGCTTGTTACGCACACAATCGTTGGGATGGAATATCACATCGGCAA
>JBBIUD010000381.1:0-1140 GCA_037440485.1 Chlorobiota bacterium | reverse complement strand
CGAGGTACAACCACGCGGTGCACGCCACGTCGCCGTTGAAGCGTGGTCGGTAACGTACCACAAGTGGATTTTCCTCGATCCGCAATGGGGCATCTACCCCTGCCTCGATGGGGAGTGGCTCAGTGCATACGAATTGGTCAATGCCATTGAATCCGGTAAGTTGCTGGCAATTGAATTTATCCCAAGCCCAGAAGTCTGCACCTACAATCGCACCACTGCCGAGGAACATGTTGAGCAATACCGCGACTTTATCGCGACCTACACAGGCTATCTTGATTTCCCCTACGTTTTCGAAGGCAGACTTACCCTGCTCATGTACATCTGCAATGATTCTCTCCCGCTTCCGCTGGCTTTCCAAGGGATGCCGATTAGCGGATTGTTTTACACACGGAGCTGGAAAAAAGCCTACGGCGCACTCGATCAGGTCCATGTGACATTCACCTACACGGGTCAATACCAGCCGCAACAGGGTTTTGTTGTTCCCGAATACACGCTGGAATTGGCAACGACTATGCCCTGGATATTGGGTTACCAGGTTCGCCTCGACGGCGCGCAATGGGAATCGGTCAGCGCAACACCATTTCGATGGCGACTCCACCGTGGGATCAATCAGCTCGAGGTGCGGGCAATCGGATGGAATGGTTTGCCCAGTCGCACCACAAGTGTCAAAGTTTTCTGGGGACTCCCAAGCGAGCTTGCCAAACTGAGCAGCTCCCAGTAGGCTCAAGTTTTCAGCGCATATGCCGACAATTGCCCGTGGACGTAATCAAAAGGGGCACGGACGCCGGCGTCATGTTTCACTTCCGTTCAGGGAGGTTCTATGCCATCCTCAATTTCCAACGGTGCACGTATTCGCACCAACACGCCCGCCGAAAACGCATACAATGCACTCGATGCGGCAAACCGGGCTATTGCACTCCACCAGCTTCGGCTCTCGACCGGCAAGCGCATCAACTCTGCGCAAGACGACGTCGCCGGGTACATCACCTCGCGGGCACTCAAAGCCCGAAACGGCGCACTGCAATCGGCGCTCAATGCTGTTGGTGATGCCACCAGCGTAACCAACATCGCCCAAGATGGTCTCGACAACATCAGCGGTCTGCTCCAGCAGATCAAAGATGCTGCCTCGACGGCTTCCAG
>JBBIUD010000380.1:0-1141 GCA_037440485.1 Chlorobiota bacterium | reverse complement strand
TTCGCAGGTCTTGCCACAGTTTCGAGCAAAGCGCGCCGCGCTGTTAGAGCAGTACGGCGATGTTAGCGTTGCAAATGTAACGGTCGAGCAAATCATCGGAGGAATGCGGGGCGTCCCCTCGGTGCTCTGCGACACCTCGTCGGTTTCGCCGACCGAAGGTTTGCGTATCCGCGGCATACCGATTCTTGAGCTAACCGATGCAACACCGGAGGAAATTTTCTTTCTCTTGGCAACCGGTCAACGACCAAGCGACGATGAACGACGCTCCTTATCGGCGCTGTTGACTGCCAATGCGACCGTTCCCGATGAAGTACTTTCAGTGTTGCGTGCGATGAGTCCGGATGCACATCCGATGGCGATGCTATCGGCAGGTCTGCTTGCGATGGAACACCGCTCTGCATTTCGGAAGGCATACGAAGAGGGCGTCCCCAAAGATCAACTGTGGGAACACACCCTTGCCGATTGCATCACTCTGCTATCGAGCATCACAGGAATCGCTGCTGCAATCTACCGTCTCAAATTTCGCGACGGGAAGCTGATTGCTCCTGATCCAGCACTCGACTGGAGCACAAACTTCGCTCGGATGCTCGGTGTCAGCGATGATCCTGCCTGGGCAGACTTGGTGCGACTCTACCTAGTCCTCCACTCTGACCATGAAGGCGGAAACGTCAGCGCCTTCACGGGCATTACCGTTGCTTCTGCGCTCTCGGATGTGTTCTATGCAATCGCCGCCGCACTGAACGGCTTGGCTGGACCGCTTCACGGGCTTGCCAATCAAGAGTGCCTTGCGTTCATCCTCGACATTCGCGACCGTTTTCACGGCGTCCCGACAGCCGAGCAATTACGCGATCTCTGCTGGGAGCGACTCAACAGCGGGCTTGTCATTCCCGGCTACGGCCACGCCGTGCTCCGCGTTACTGACCCACGCTTTACGGCATTCTACAACTTTGCCGAGAAATACAAGCTCGATCACGAGTGCATTGCAATTGCTAAACAACTCTATGCTATCGTACCAGACGTACTTCGAGAACACGGCAAAGCCAAGAACCCCTATCCCAATGTTGATGCTATCAGCGGTTCGCTGCTTTACGATTTCGGCATGACCGAGTTTACGTTTTACACTGTTATGTTTGGCGTATCA
>JBBIUD010000379.1:0-1158 GCA_037440485.1 Chlorobiota bacterium | reverse complement strand
GCTCTTCCGATCTCAAAACCACAAGCCGCACAATCTGCCGTGGCGGAACGCTGGTCAATTGCGCTGAAAATATGACCACTGCTGCCAGCGGCGACATGGTCCGACCCAGTGACGCGCCGATCGCACCGAGCGCACCGAGCTGAACGGCTGTATCCACTCCTATCGTGCCGGCAATCGTCGGCAGAACTGCTTTCGAAAACGTCACACTCGGCGCTGTACCCGAGCCAGACATCACCGCCAGTGCCATCGGTGCAATGGTTGCAAGAATCGGCGCTGCATCCCCCGCCGATGCCAGCAGTGCAACCAGGTGTTCAATCGCGCCCATTGCTTTGAGTCCTTCGAGAAAACACGCCGCCGCAATGATAATGGAGATCACGTTCGCAAAGCCATAGCCCAGCCCCTCAAAGAAGCTGCGCGTTAGCTCCGATGCTTTTCGCCAGTGCAGGGCAATCGCCAATGCTGCGCACGGCACCATGACATGGGAAACCGGTACACCGGATGGGTACAGCTCGGCGAGCGGTGGCACTAATCGCCATTGCGGCAACAAGGCAAATAGCAACAGGATCGGCAGCGGTGGCAGTAGCGCTTGCACCAGCCGCGGTTGTTCTGCGGGTGCGGCAACAGCTTCGCCGCCCGTTCGCTGCCGGATCGCCACTCCGATACTGAGCACAATGGTTGCAGCGCAAAATCCAACCAGATGCGGCACACTCACGGCAGCAATGGCGCTGGGTATCGGCGCGCCTGTTGCACTGGCAATGGTGACAATATCCGGCTCGCCCGGATTGAACAGGTTTCCACCGGTCGAACACCCCAGCACGAGCACTGCTGCACTGGTCGCCGCACTGTAGCCGACGCCCTGCAGCAGAGGAACCAGAATGGGACCGACAGCAGCGGCAGCAGCAGTTTGACTGGTAATCGCCATATTCACGGCGAATCCAACAATACACCCGCCTGGCACCAGCAGCCATCGCACGCGGCGAATGGGGTGCACCAGCAATTCCACCATGGCTCGATCAGCACCAAGCGACCGCAGCACAAATGCATATCCCATCGCCGAGCAAATTGGACCAACAATGCTCCCATCTCCCATTGTGCGGAGAAATGCATCCAACACACGCTGAGGTTCGCCCGCCAACGCAGTCAGAATTCCACCGGAGG
>JBBIUD010000378.1:0-1162 GCA_037440485.1 Chlorobiota bacterium | reverse complement strand
AGGAGCTGTTCGACTACGTTGTGGCAGTGGTCGCGCCGGAATCGCAACGACGGCAGCGCGCCCGCAGTCGAGGAATGAGCGACAGCGATTTTATGCTCCGACAGAAGGCGCAATTATCCGATCAGCAGGTAGCCGAGCGAGCCGACTTTGTCATCGCCAACGACGGATCGTTGGAAGAGCTTGAGCGTGCAACACTGGCACTGCTGGCAATCATGCGTAATCTTCCTCCCCGTCCGGTCGAACACACTACCGGCAGAAACCATGAGTAAATGGCTGGCAAAATTCCAAGCGTGGACGCATGCCTCTAAACAAGAGATCACCGCCGTTGCCACTCTTTTAGGTCTGACGACTGCTGCAGCAGTCATTGGGTACTATCGTACAGCTTCCGACAGCCACACTCGGCAGCATTGGCTTGCGCAGCTCGATAGCCTGGCGCAATTGCCAACCGCCGACAATGCATCGCCCGATGATGAAGACCAACCCTCACGCAATACCCCGCACGAGATTGCCGACTCTGCCTATAAACCGTATGCTCGACACGATAAACGCAAACTACTCCCCACCCACCCGATTGACATAAACACTGCCCCAAAGCATGAATTGATGCGCCTTCCAGGCATCGGTGAGGTTATGGCGTCGCGCATTGTGGCAGCGCGGAAAGAGCGACCCTTCTCCAAACCCGACGATTTACTTCGGGTGCCCGGTATTGGCAAGAAAAAGTTCGAGCAGATTCGCCCCTACATTCGCACCGGTACGCAATGAAGTTTCGGATGCACCGTTGTTAGCCTTGCATCACAGTGATGGAGTCGGTGTGCGATGATCTACCTCGATAATGCTGCGACCACGCGACTTGACCCCGAAGTCCTGGAGGTCATGCTGCCGTGGCTACAGGAGGACTATGGGAATGCGTCGGCACTCTACCAGATGGGGCGCCGTGCCCGCGTTGCGGTTGAACAGGCTCGTGCTACTATAGCGGAACTGATCGGCGCCGAACCTGCCGAGATTGCCTTTACCAGTGGCGGCACCGAAGCCAATAACACTGTGCTCAAAAGTTTAGCTTGGCAATCCCGCTCGATTCGGACGGTAGCCTGCTCAGCGATTGAACATCACGCAGTCCTCCAACCCGCCGAGGCGCTCGCCGAGCAGGGCATCGAGCTGATTG
>JBBIUD010000377.1:0-1200 GCA_037440485.1 Chlorobiota bacterium | reverse complement strand
CGGTGGCGCAAGCGCCAGAACGCCATGTATCCGCGGCTCAATTGATGCTGTCGCTCAACGGGAGGTTTTGGCATCTGCTTGCAGCAGGAGCGCTCGCGCTCGGCTTCTATGCCTGCCGAACTACGACTCCGCCAGTCCCGCCCAATGCTGTTGTCTTGTCGGGCAGAGTCAATCCAATGCTCGGACCGCAGGGAACAGTGCTCTGCTGGGTGCTCGAATCCGGGAGCGATCTGCGTTCGCTCAAGTATTACGCATTGATTGGTCCAGACGAACTGCTGGCACGTCTCCGTCATGAAGATGCAACCGTAACTGTTCGTGCAGTTGTTCGTAACGATGTCTCGACCGAGTGCCCAGTCGGATCAGTCGCCGAAGTGTATGAAATTCTCGAGCTCCACACACCACACGATTAGGTCTTGTGTGCTGGCGGTGCTTGCCGTGGGGATGCTGAGGTGTCCGCAGACGATGGTCAAGCGAATCGAGCAGCTCCGCCCGCCGCCGAACTACCGCCCGGTCTATACCGACACCACCGTCGAAATCAGCGCCGATACGGTGCTCGCACGCGCACTCGACTGGACTGAGCCTGCCGCACTGACACGCAGCACTGATACCACCGACCTCGATCGTCGCTTGCCGAATGCGCCACCGGCGACATCCTGTATCGTGGACCTTATACCGCGCCAGCTCGACGATCAGCGCTATCCGGAGCAAATCGTCTTCGATGTTGTCGTGACCGATACCGCCGGACGATTTGTCACCGGTCTGGCGCCGCCGCATTACCGTGGGACGCTCCCGTGGCGCTCACTGTGGTTCTGGCTGAGCGATTCCTGCCGGGAACGCTCGACGGTCGTGGATTCATTCACCGTCGAAGAGCTGCGGCAGGAGCGGAATGAACGCTTCGCCGTAGCATTCGTGCTCGATCACTCACCCTCGATGGGAGAAGCGCGCGTGGTGCGCTTGCGACAGGCAATTGCAGGCGTGCTCAATGAACTCGTTCCCGGTGATGCGGTCAGCATCATTGCCTTCGGCGGACGCACAACCGTTGAAGTTCCCATAACAACCGACTCGGCAGTGTACGGTTCATTCCGTCCGATGGCAGGGAAAATGATTGGCGGTACGGCGATCTACGATGCCGTCGCCACTGCCATCGAGCAATTACGCAAAGCGCCGCCGCAGTATCGCCGAGTGATTATCCTTTTCACC
>JBBIUD010000376.1:0-1209 GCA_037440485.1 Chlorobiota bacterium | reverse complement strand
ACGGCTGCATTTCGATGCGCAGAGACAGCGGACGAATCGAGATCGAAAAAACGAAGCAATGCTTCGCGGTTACGACTAATACCAATGCGGGGGGAAATCCCGATCGTGCGTTGCTGTTCGAAGGGTGGCAATATCCAGACACCATTGCCCGTACACGAGCGTTCATTGTCGTCGAGATCAAAGCCAAAGCCACGGGCAAGATTGGCTGGACCAGATAGCAATCGCTTTTCCGATGAGTTGCACTTGCGGTTGATGCGCATCTGCTCAGTGCCGAGCAATGGCTCCGCTGCTCGGAGCAAGACTGCAGTTCCGACACCAGTGCAGCCCGTTACAACATTAACGCAGCGATGCACACCGTAGATGCGGTACACGTATAAGCATCCACCATTGGCGAACATGGCACGGTTGCGGTTTGTTAGTCCACGCCATGAATGACTTGCCGGATCATCCGGTAGGTATGCTTCGGTCTCCACAATCCGTGCCGCCAGAGTCACCGAATTCGACGGAATGCGCCGTACAAGGATGCAGCCGATGAGAGCTTGAGCAATAGCGGCTGTATCCTGGGTGTACCACTGTTGCGGGATAGCCATTTCATCGAGTTCACGATCGGAGGCATTCGTTAGGTGCTCGATGGGTGGCACCTGCTGCGTAACTTGCATGTGATCGTCCAGCAGACACATCAGTGATCCGACGCGCAATACTACGAACAACACTGTGGCTGAGTGCAACAGATGTACTCACGCTCATTGCTTTTGCACTTGTTTCGATCGTGATTGCACGCCGACTTGGTGCAGAGCAGCTCGGAGCTTATTCACTGGCGATGACGCTTGGTTCACTAGTGCAAATCGCAGCAGATGCAGGATACGGTCTCTGGCTCCCACGAGAAGTTGCACAGCAGCCGTCGCACTTACATTCGCTGGTTGCGGGGGCAATTGCAACAAAGGGCGCGCTCTGGCTAATTACATCACTGGCGGTGCTTGGCATAGCCGCCTCAGTAAGCACAGCGGTAGTTTGTCTGACGGCTCTTGTGCTGGTGGATGTCGCTGCCAGTTGTGTAAGTTTTTCGATTCTTGCTGCGCTCCGTGGCATCGAGTGGTACGTTGCGCCACAGCTTCTCAGCAGTCTCTACAGTGTGCTGGCAGCCACAGGTATGGTCCTTTGCATCATCGCAGGTCTGCCGCTGTGGTTAGCAGTGGTTGTATTGGCGAT
>JBBIUD010000375.1:0-1210 GCA_037440485.1 Chlorobiota bacterium | reverse complement strand
CGCAATGATCCGATTGTTCCATTCCAGACGGCATCGCTGATCGCTGATCTCTACACGCGGGCGAACGTTCGCTATACGTTGCTCGACTTCGATGGTGAACACTGGATTCCCGACGACCTTGCTGCTCGTATCGGACGCTGGATTGATGAGCGTTTTCGTTGACAATAAAGCCGCATTTGCATTCGTTTGAGTGTCACCCTCATACGGAGTTTCTCATGCACACACTCGCTATTCGTATTGCGCTTGGACTTTGTTTGGCGCTCGGCATCATCAGCAGTTGCAATGCGCATCGCTCGTCGGACGGTACGCTCTACCACGAATCCCAGCCAACTACGAGCACTACTCAAACGAATGCAGCCATTAGTGCATCACGCCGAACTGCTATTACCGAAGTTGCCAAGCGTTGCTCTCCAGCAATCGTAGGCATCAACGTCATCGAGGAACGGGAGATTGTTACCAATCCATTTGGGGACATTTTCATGGACGACCCATTTTTCCGGTACTTTTTCAGAGGATTCCCGCAATTTCGGCAGCGTCAGCAAATTCGTTCGCTCGGTTCAGGTTTTCTTATTTCACCGGATGGGTACATTATCACCAACGATCACGTCGCAGGGCGTGCAACGAAAATTGTGGTGACAACGGTCGGTGGCAAAAAGTACAATGCGGAAATCATCGGTAGCGATCCCGTCACCGATGTTGCATTGCTCAAGATCGAAGACAAAGACCTGCCGTATTTACGGCTGGGAAATTCCGATGATGTCGTCGTTGGGGAGTGGGCAATTGCACTGGGCAATCCGTTTGGTCTCTTCGATCGGAATGCAAAACCGACACTAACGCTGGGCGTGGTGAGCAATGTCGGTGTCAACTTTGTCGAGCCAGCACCGTATGTGCCCAATGGCAAACGTATCTATCGTGGAATGATTCAAACCGATGCGGCGATCAGCTCCGGCAATTCTGGTGGTCCGCTGGTCAATGCAGATGGGGATGTTATCGGTGTCAATACGATCATTTTTTCGACAGCGACCAACTACCAGGGTGCAGGCTCGATCGGGATTGGCTTTGCTATTCCTATTAACAGAGTCAAGCGCATCATCAATCTCCTCCGCGATGGCAAAAAGCTCGATCGGGATTTTTACACGGGCTTGACTGTTGACTTTCTCAACGAGGACTACAAGCGTGCGTATCGAACTGATCGGGACGAGGGAATCAA
>JBBIUD010000374.1:0-1221 GCA_037440485.1 Chlorobiota bacterium | reverse complement strand
ATTGACGTTTTCCTCTGGGAAACTGCTGAACGCGGCGCGCTCTCGATTGATGCACTGCTTGACTATTACGGTATTCCTGCCTCGATCCCGTATGCGGAAGTACCGCCCGAGGAGTTCTTCGAAGGCGTTACGGAATTCTATGAGTGGCAGCAAGAAGATGAACGCAGAAATGTCCAAAACTTCCGTGTCTTGCGCGATCTGCTCTTCACCAATACAACCGCACTCAAGCACTATTGGGTTGGTGAGCACAACGTCCATGTGTTCTTGTGGGGGCGCACCCGCGATGGCAATTACGTCGGTTTGAAAACGCACATTGTTGAAACCTAAGGTTGCAGCTGATCGCCTATGCCCGTGATGACCTACCTCGAGGCAATAAGTGATGCACTTCGTATTGAGATGCGCAGAGATGAGCGTGTCTTTCTTATTGGTGAGGACATTGGTGTCTATGGCGGTGCTTTCAAGGTGACAAAAGGTTTTATTGAAGAGTTTGGACCAGAGCGGGTACTGGACGCCCCGATTTCCGAGGCGGCTATTATTGGTGCAGCCATCGGTGCTGCCCTCAACGGATTGCGTCCAGTTGCAGAGATGCAGTTTATGGATTTCATCACCTGTGGTTTCAATCAGGTCGTCAACGTTGCTGGAACAACAGCCTATCGCTGGGGAATTGGCGTGCCTATCGTGATTCGCGGTCCGAGTGGTGGAGGTGTGGGCGCTAATCCGTTCCATTCACGCAATCCAGAAAATTGGTTTGTCCACGCAACCGGATTGAAGGTTGTCTGTCCGGCATTCCCCGCGGATGCAAAAGGACTGCTGCTTTCAGCAATCCGCGATGATAATCCTGTGCTTTTCTTTGAACACAAGGGACTCTACCGCAAAATCAAACAGGAAGTCCCCGCAGATGACTATCTCGTTCCTTTAGGTAAAGCATCTGTAGTTCGGGGCGGCAGCGATGCAACTGTCATTGCGTACGGATCAGCAGTCCATCAAGCTCTCGAAGCTGCTGAACTGCTCAGTTCAGATGGGGTGTCTGTCGAAGTCGTGGACCTTCGTTCGCTCGTTCCGTTCGACGAAGAAACTGTCCTGGCGTCGGTGAAAAAGACTGGGCGTGTTGTTATCGCACACGAGGCGGTATTGACGGGAGGTTTCGGCGGGGAAGTCGCGGCTCGGATTGCGCAGCATTGTTTTCAATGGCTGGATGCACCCATCATTCGGGTCGCTGCC
>JBBIUD010000373.1:0-1240 GCA_037440485.1 Chlorobiota bacterium | reverse complement strand
GTTGCTTCATCGTTCGGCAGTTTGTTTGTCGGGCGAATATACAACGCTTCAGAGTCGAGCCGACTACCGAGCAGCTAATTTCGTGTTGCACAAATGCAATGACCTCAAATGCACGTGCTTCGCCGACCCAGTTTCTGGCTTGTGCTTGGTGCCATTGCTGTCGTAGCGTGGCTAGTGTTTTCGCGATATGGGCTTCTGACTCGTTTCGACGTCGAACGTACCGAGCGCATGCTCGACCAGGCAATTCAACGACAACGGTACATCAACGATTCCCTTGCGCAGTACCGTCAACGACTGCTGAGCGATACGCTGCTGATCGAACAATTAGCCCGCGAGCGATATGGCATGACTCGACCAGGCGAAATTGTTCTCATCGTCGCTGACTCAAGCAAGTAGTTCCACAACTTCCCTATGGATCCGTGAAAGAATGTATTACTCCAACGACAGCACCAGCGCCGATCGGTCCTTATTCACCGATTGTGCGAACCAGTGGCACAGAATTTCTTTTTTTCTCTGGACAAATCGCACTTGGTTCTGATGGTCGCATGATCGGCACAACCGTGGCGGAACAAACCGAGCAGATCTGCCGCAACATCGGTGAGATGCTGAAGGAAGTCGGTGCAACTTTCGACGATGTAGTTAAAACCACAGTCTATCTTCGCTCGATGGACTCTTTTGCTGAGATGAACGCTGTTTATGCGCGCTATTTCGGCGAATCAACACCAGCACGCACATCTGTTGCAGTATCCGGCTTACCCAAAGATGCCCTCGTTGAAATCGAACTTATTGTTGCTCGGTAGCATCATCTTACTGTGTAGTGCATTTGGACGCGCAGCCGATAGTGTTGCACCGACAACCGATACCGTCACACCCCTTGGTGCGCTCTGGCGATCGTTAGTTGTGCCGGGGTGGGGGCAGCTATACTACGGCTCAGCACCAAAAGCAGTACTTTTTTTCGGTGCAAGTGCAACTGTTGCGGGGATTGTCGTTTGGAATAATTCGCGCTACGCTGATGCTGACCGTCGCTATCAGCAGTATGACCCCACCGATTCTCGCAAGCAGCTTGCATTGCGTGAACGGGAATTCTACCGCGACCAGCGCGACATCGCAGCCCTGTGGCTGGTGGCTATATATGCCCTCAACGCGATGGATGCCTATGTTGGTGGACATCTGGCATCATTTCCGATTGGTTCGTCTGCAAACGTTCACCTACTGCCGCAGTCTGATCGCATCGGAATTC
>JBBIUD010000372.1:0-1251 GCA_037440485.1 Chlorobiota bacterium | reverse complement strand
GGCAGAGATGCTGAATCAAGTTCAGCATGACGCTGGGAGGCATATGGGCAGAGATGCCGAAACAAGTTCGGCATGACATGCGAAAGGCGCGGTCACACCCTGTACCAGCACACCCGCGTCCCGTCACCCTGAACTCGTTTCAGGGCCTCTTTCTCCCGCCTGCCTGTCACCCTGAACTTGTTTCAGGGTCTATCAAAGAGAAGCCTACGCCGGGACAGGGGTATCGAGTGCATCAATTCTCCAGGCTGGGCGAGCATAAAAAGGTTGCAGCGCTGCGCCCACTGCAGGCGCAAACACATGTCCCAGCGGTGCTGACGCTCGGCACAGCTCCGGGCGCATACCGCACTGGAGCATACGGAAAGCATCGAGAACTCTCACCGGCTCAGCAAACCGTCCCTCGAAGTGAAGAGCAAGCTGCTCGAAACGCTGGCGTGTTAGCCCAGTCCCCGCCAGAAAGAGAGCCGATATATTCCCACAGGCAACCAGTGCCTGGCGCACCGCTTGTTGAAGCGTCACTTCGACCGAGGCGCTGAGCGGCACCGATTCCCAGTACACGAGCGTTTCGTTTTCGACAGTGACAAGCTCGACAGTATCAGCACTGATCAGCCCTAACGCACAGCGTGTGCTGTGACGCTCCGGGTAGTTGTAGGCAAATGCAGCAGCAACCGCAACCGATGCAACGGTGACCGACGGCACCATGCCGAATGTATCCTGAACACGCTGCACAAAGGCGCGGTGCTCGGCAAGCAGACAGACGGCACAGGCACTATACCGCTGTTCTACGTCCGGTCCGAGGCGATAAACATCGGCGGTGTAGCCCTCGCTGGGTGTGCTCAAGAACTGCTGAACGATCTCCAGCTCTACTTGCTCGCGCACAATTGCATCGCTCTGATCTGGTTCGACGGGGAAGCGGGCAATGGCAGCACGCGTACTCTCCAGGACCAGCGCCAGTGCCGACCACGACACACCCTCACCCAATTGGCGGTGGAACTCCTCCAGCGGCGGCTCTCCATCGTATGGCACCGCTGCGACGGCATCGACACGCAGACCTTTGGCGCCCGGACGCACGACGACGCCATAGAGCATGTCGGCAGCTACGTACACCGAAAGAGTCGGCACCATCGGCTTGAAGGAAGGTTCTGCAACGTGGGCAAAAATACTCCCTGTGTGTTACGCTCCGTGCTGGTCGCGTATTATTGCCGCGCACACACGACCACCGCAATAGCACAATGAAGCGACGCGATTTTGTTT
>JBBIUD010000371.1:0-1253 GCA_037440485.1 Chlorobiota bacterium | reverse complement strand
ATTTGTTTGCCGTACATTGCTTGGCACCGAGGATGCAGAGTCTGTACTCAGTTTGGTTGATCGTCACCATTACTGGCGCACTGGTTGCAGCAGCAACGTTATATGCTCAGACCGACACAACAACAGTCTTGAGCGGCAAGCTACCGCCAGAGAGTTATTACCTTCCAGCCGCGCATGGTTCATCGCCGATGCTGCGTTCTTTGGTTCGGTGGGACCGGAGTTTGCCAGCACGGCTCCGACTGCTCGGCGTCCAGCTCCCAACCACTGATAGTGATACTCTTCGGTTGCGCTTTGCCCTACTCGATAGCTCCGGCAACGCACTCGCCGGTCTCGACGGCACAGATTACCGATGGGAACTGTGCACAGCACTCGAAGAAAATGCGACCTATTGCTGCGACGCCACTGTTACACATCACTCCGACATTTGGGTATCAGCAAAATTGCGCCTTGCTGTTGTTTGGGAGAATTCACTTCTGAGCCTGCCATATCGAGCGATTATCACCGAAGCACTCGACACCCTCCGGGCGCTCCTGGGACCCTACGACTCGCTTGCGCTGATTAGCGCAGGTGTACAGCCAACGACGGTGCTCCCCATGACCCAGCAACCGTCCTTACCAATCTTGAGCCGTATCGCAAGCGAACAATCTGCTTTTGCTGGTCTCAACCGACTGACGTATGGCATTGTATCAACACTGGAGACGTTGTCGCCAGCGGCAATGATTGTGATCACAGCCTGCGACGACCAGGCCTCGCTTGATGTTGTCGCAAGCGATGTAATCGAAAAAGCTCTCCAGAAAGGAACGCGAGTCTATTGCATTGCAATCGGCGAGAACATAGAAACAATACCCCTGGAAATCATCGCTGCTCATACCGGTGGCGGATTCTATCGCCTTTACACGACGACCCGTTCAGAGTTGATTGATGCGCTCGTTGAAATTATTCGCAGTGAGCAAGTATCCAGCTCTGCGACAGTGTCGCTTTCTGCGACGGTGCAACACGCACTTACACGCGGCTGTACGCTTTACTTCTATGCCAGACAGCGTGGGTTTATGCTCAGTGATTCGCTTGCAATCCCTGCATACAGTTCTCTCAACCCACCGCGACAAATTGTGACGCTTTTTTCAGAGCGCTCGAGTGTACTCGACTCCACATACCGACCAATCCTCCATACCCTGGCTGATATACTTGCCGCTAATTCGGCACAATCAATTGAACTCATTGGGCATGCGTTCAAGGAGGGCAAACCGTCGGAG
>JBBIUD010000370.1:0-1257 GCA_037440485.1 Chlorobiota bacterium | reverse complement strand
CCGAGATTACGGTCACCAGCGATAGCAGTGCAAGCTGGACTGTTCCGAACGCACCGACACCGAACCTTCGTCTCCGACTTCGGCAGCTCGATGCACAAAATCGCACGTACACGCTCAACGACCAAAGCCAAACTGCCGTCAGTCGTATCACGTTCCGCTCTGATGGCAATAGGCTCCTTGTCCAGCATGCCATCAACGGCGAACTGGTCGAATGGGACGTTGCCACACGACAAATTCTCTGGCGCGCGATGCCTCCGGATGTTGGGCAAATTCAACCGGTCTTTCTTGCATACGTGGACCAATCGCTTGCCGTAACACTCTACAATGCGCGCGGGAGGGGCTATGCCGCGCTGTTCCGCATTGGGCAAAGCGCACCACTCTGGAGCGGACAGATTCTCGGTCAGAACATTGCCGGCGGCGCACTGGATTCCGCCAGGAGAACTCTTGCCGTAATCGGTTCGCTTGCGCCCGCAGTAGAACTTTTCCAGATCGAGCAATCGGCGATCAATCCAACCGGTGCAGTTCCCGTGCCTGTCTTGGCAACATCGGTTGCGATCACCAGCCGAACAGCATTTGTTGCCTTGCGGGATAGTCGCATCCAGCTCTATCGCTTGCCGGAGTGGTCGCTCGATGGTGAATTTTCTTTCCCGTACCTTCCCCACGTCACCCTGTTGCATGCAATGCCCGACGGGAAACGATTGGCGATTGGATGCTCGGTGTCGCAAACATCGGTAGTACAGGGTTTCTCAGCACCAGCATTTGTTCTCGATTTAGCCAGCGGGCAGATCATTCGTTCCGACCGGCGCGCAGCGTCAACCCCCGTTGCCGTGACCTCGAGCACGGATTCACGCTACCTTGTTTTTGGCTATCGCGGTCAGCCTCAATCACCGCTTTGGGATTTAGCAACAAACATGGTCCTCGGTCAGGCGAGCACACACCAGGGAGTGCTGGCGGACGTACAATTTTCACCCGACCAGCGCTACGTTGCGTCATCCTCTGGGACAGCACCGCTGGAACTGGTGCTGCGCACATTTCTTTTTCCGGAAACGACTGTCTCGGCTGCGCTGACGATTGGGTCCTTTGCACTTGCTCTCGATACTCTTCGGTTTGCGCCGGTCTATGCCTATGCACGAACCGACACCACTTTTGTCGGGCGATTATGCAACACTGGAACTGTTCCGCTTCCGCTATCGGGTCACTGGATCGAAGGAGAACCCACGTTCCAATTAGTGCAACCGCTGGCAGCCGATACCTTGA
>JBBIUD010000369.1:0-1280 GCA_037440485.1 Chlorobiota bacterium | reverse complement strand
CGCGTAAGCGAGATCGGCGTTTGTTGACGTATGACTTGCCGGCAGTCAGTCGCGCATTGGCTCGTCTTCAGGTGCGTTCGATTGTTGGCGGTTTGCTAGTTCAGACGCCGGACAGCGAATTGCTCGCACGCGATGCAATGCGCGTTGTCAGCGAGCGAGAACCGACCGATAGGGAGTTTCAAGCAATGATGTTTGCCTGGAAAGTTGCGAAACATGCCAAGTCGAATGCCATTGTCTATGCAGCACCAGACCGAACGTTGGCGATTGGAGCTGGTCAGCCATCGCGGGTTGATAGTGCTCGCATTGCTGCATGGAAAGCACAGCAATTCGGCATTGACCTACGCGGATCAGCGGTTGCAAGCGATGCATTCTTTCCCTTTGCTGATGGCATTCATCAATGCGCCGATGCCGGTGCGACAGCAATCATACAGCCAGGCGGTTCCATCCGCGATGAGGAAATAATCGCCGCCGCCAACGAACGCAATCTTGCGATGATTTTCACTGGGATGCGGCATTTTCGGCATTAGTCATGATGCATGCAGCAGCGTATTTTCGCGCCCACACCTTGCACCGCTAGCTCAAGTGGTAGAGCAGCTGACTCTTAATCAGCGGGTTCGGGGTTCGAGTCCCTGGCGGTGCACATTGGTACTGTACACCTGTATCCTTTGGGATTCGCTTCATCGCACTTGACACAAGCAGGGGGATTGATGAATGTTGTTCCTCACTGTAAACGTTGTGTTACGAGAAGAGCCCCGCTCCTGCGCAAACAGTAGCGTGCGATTTGATCGCGTGCTAGTACTCAGCATGTTGTAGCTAATGCAATAGCCGACGAAGTGGGAGGAGAGTATCGCACCAGAGCACTTGTCCGGTGCGAGCGACAAACTGCACAACGACGCTGCTATCAGCTCGACACGCCAGGTATGCGAAACCTCCGCCAGTCCACGCAAAACGTGTGTATTCACCATACCGGGTGCGACGAGCTTTGCCACCTGCACCCGAAACAACACACGCAAAACGATCGTTAGGGTGCACAATAAGCTGCAGATCGTGATCGTGACCGCAGAGGTACAGCCTCACCCTGCGCCGGTCAAGAATTGGCTTGAGTTGCTCGACTAAGGTACGGGTATCACCATAGAGCCCATACGATCGCAGGGGATGATGCCCAACAACAATTTTCACTGTCGCGTCTGTGGCGGCAAGTGCGCTATCGAGCCAGCGAAGCTGTCTCTGACGATTGGCAGAATCATCGAGCAGTGAATCGGTATCGAGTACGTACAGCG
>JBBIUD010000368.1:0-1282 GCA_037440485.1 Chlorobiota bacterium | reverse complement strand
GGAGCTTCGAGAGCGTGTCGTTATTGCTGCCCACCAGTGATGCACCGTGCCGAACAATCACGGGGTCTGACGTTGAAAATTCGATCGCGTACCGCGCCGTATCAAAGCGCGCGCTGAGGTAGGCAATCGAATCGCCCAGGTACGTGCCTCGCTGAATGGGGCGCGCGTCGCTATAGGCAACGACGCTGATAATGAGCTTGTCGGATGGATCGCTGGTGCTGGGTAATCGTGCGATCATGTCGGCAAAGCCAGGCAGCAGCGTGTCGCAAATGCTGCGTGTCATGATCTGGTAGTTCCGCTCGACATACCGGGCATAGCGCTGATACTGTTCAATCCGCGCTTGCCAGCGACGCGTTCGTGCTAACCGTGATGCTGAATCCGGTAGGTAGTCTGGACCCCAGTATTGATTCCGCCGGTGTAGCTCGATAAACCCCGCGTCGGCATAGCGTGGACTCTGCAACTGCCGTAAATGTTCTGCTAATCCCCGCACCGTGTTGACCTCCCAAAAACTGGTTTGAAAGTACGGGACGTTCCGCACAAATTGTGTGTCGTAGTGGAAGTCGCGCGCACACGGCGGAAACACATAGTATTGCGGCTCGACGTAGATCGTATCGAACAGCTCGATATCCGACTGCACAGGATTGGAGGGATCGCACGCGGGGAAGCGCCCGCGCTTGCTCAGCTCGGATAAAACCAGTGAACGCCGAACAGGAACAACCACGGTGTCGTACCGTGGGGTGCGCTCGATGAGCGTATCGTTGGCGATGACGACGACCGTATCCGGCTGCGCTCGGCGGCGAGCGTAGAGCGCATCCATCACCTGCGGCGAACGCCGACGGATCCCAACGAACTGTTCCCCAGCGCCAATGGCAAACGACATCTCTGCCAGCGTCTTGAACGCTGCTGTATCGAACGACTCTTGCCGCTGCAGATGCGCTGGAATCAGCATCGGACGACGTATGGTGTCCTCTGTTCGCACGATGGTGCGCCGTTGCTGGACTACGCGCCGCACGATGACCGGATCGCGTTCGATGATTTGCCGCTCGGCATAATGCGACAGCACTCGATCGCTGGCTTCGGTACATTCGACCGAGTCGTAGAGCCCGCCGCCGCGTGTGCGGTAGGTTTTACCGCACTGCAGCTCGAAGCGTGCTGAGGCAGCATGCCGTTCGATGCGTGCTCCATCGTCGGATTCAAGCACAATCAACGGTTGGCGGACAGGTCGAGCTGGGTTTTGACGATCAACAACGGTCACCGTGTAGATGATGCGCGGAGGACGGCA
>JBBIUD010000367.1:0-1307 GCA_037440485.1 Chlorobiota bacterium | reverse complement strand
TTCTACCCTACCTATCTTGCTGCAGCAATCTGGCTGTTCGGTGAGCAGAGTGGGCTGCGCATAGCTGTCTGGCTTCAACATCTGGTTGTTGCCTGCATGCCGTGGTTGCTGCTACGCCTTGGGATCGCAATCCGACGCCCATTGTTGGGAAAAGCAACCGCACTCCTGATAGCGCTGCATCCATCGTACTTCTACCACCCGACCGTTGCAGAAAACACTGCCTGGGTTGTAGCCGTAGGTGCAGCATGGTGTATCATGCTCTTCAGCATTGTTCCACCGGCAGCTTCGTTCTGGCGGGTAGTGTTGCTGGGCGCAATCGTTGGGGTCTTTGTGCTGGAAAAACCACCGCTTGTTGTACCAATGCTCGGTGCACTGGTGCTTTACTTTCGCCAGCATCTGCGGTGGCTTTTAGTGACGGGTATTGGGGTGCTGTTGGTAGTTCTTCCCTGGAGTGTTCGCAGCTATGTGGCTATCGGTCAGTGGAGTGTGACAAAAACCTATTCGGGGTATTTGACGTTCATTCACTCGTGGCTTCCGACGATGGCGGTTCACCCGCGTTATGCGGTCACCAATCGAGGGCTGGACAGGGAAATAGATTCCCTGGGACGATTACCCGAAGCACGGGCGCTACCTCGGCTGCGTGCCCTTGCCGGGAGTATCCTCGCCGAAAAATGGCAACTTTTGCCGGAGCGAACGCTCGTCCATGCGCTGGTGTACTGGACGATACCACCGCGGTACTGGGGAAATTGGTCGTTGGCATTTGTTGTCGGTCGCGTTGTGCCGGTTGGAGTGCTGCTGGTGCTCATGATCTGGGGAGCGTGCATCCTCTGGCGAACCGATCGCGCCCTGTTGGTGAGTGTTGGAGCTGTGCTGTCGTGGGCAACGCTGTTTTATTCACTCTACCACGTGCTCAACATCCGCTACAAATTAGAAGTCGAGTGGCTGCAGTTATTCATCTGCGCGGCAGCGATTGTGGGCGGTGCGAAAACTGAGATGCCACGCACTACTGCTAGTTGAGTGTCTCGGGGGTGGTACCGAACAAACCACGCCTGGTTCTGACTGAGCGTGTCATGCCGAATGTGTTTCGGCATCTGGTTGTCGTTGAACCGTCATGCTGAACTTGTTTCAGCATCTGACTACCACCGCGAGCGGCCATGCCGAACTTGTTTCAGCATCTGGTTGCCGTCGAGCAGTCATGCTGAACTTGTTTCAGCATCTCGGGACCAGACCCTGAAACAAGTTCAGGGTGACAACCGAAGGAAGAGACCCTGAACCAAGTTCAGGGTGACCAGGCAGAAAGCATGTGC
>JBBIUD010000366.1:0-1351 GCA_037440485.1 Chlorobiota bacterium | reverse complement strand
GTGGCAGTTTCGGTTCAGCTGGTCATCGGGTTGTCATCGAAGAATTTCTCGGCGGCGAGGAAGCATCGGTCTTTGCCATTTGCGATGGAACAACCTATGTGCTGCTGGCAACAGCGCAAGATCATAAGCGACTCTACGATGGCGATCGCGGACCAAACACCGGTGGTATGGGAGCATATTCGCCAACACCATTGCTCACAGCAGAGCTGATTGCCGACATCGAGCACACCATCATAGAACCAACACTCCATGGAATGCTCAGCGAAAATGCTCCGTTTGTCGGGTGCTTGTACGTGGGGTTGATGATTGTTGATGGCAAGCCTTACGTTATCGAATACAATGCGCGCTTCGGTGATCCAGAAACACAGTCGGTTTTGGAGGTCTTTCGTGGTGACTTTGCTCGGCTGCTCTACAGTGCTGCTCGCGGTCGGTTGGATCGCACGGCAATTCGCACTGTTGCTGATGGTTGGAGCTGCACGGTTGTGCTGGCAAGTAAGGGATACCCAGGCAAATACCAGACTGGTTATCGCATCACTGGTGTCGAGCAGGCTGAGCGCCATGCGCGCATCTATCATGCTGGCACTACCTACGATGCAGAGGGTGCACTAATTACCGCTGGCGGTCGCGTCCTCAACGTTACCTCGCATGCAGGCACACTGCCGGAAGCTGTCGAACGCTGCTACCGAGCTGTTGCGTGTATTCACTTCGAGAACATGTGTTACCGTACCGATGTCGGTGCGCGGGCGCTTCGCATCCTCCACCTCCTGGAGGAACGTTCGTGAAAGTGCTCGTCACTGGTGGTGCAGGTTTTATCGGTTCCCACATTGCCCAAGCATATCGGGATCGGGGACACACGGTCACTGTGCTGGACAATTTTTCAACTGGTTCTTCAGCCAATGTCCCCGACGGCGTGCGTGTGGTCGAAATGGACATTCGTGATCTGGCGATCGAATCTTTCCTCCAGCGCGAACGGTTTGACGCGGTCAATCATCATGCAGCACTCGCCAGTGTGCCCGAATCCTTTCGCATGCCCACCGAATATGCATCGGTCAATATCCTGGGAACGGTGAATCTTCTGGATGCGTCGGTTAAAAGTGGTGTGCGATGCTTCATCTTTGTTTCGACGTGCGCCGTATACGCCGATCACCGACAGTTGCCCTACTGCGAGGATGATCCAACAGAGCCTGACAACCCCTATGGCGTTTCCAAGTTAGCAGCAGAGCAGTACGTGAAGCTCTATGCGGCAAAGCATCCAACACTTCGCACTGTCATCCTTCGATATGGGAACGTCTATGGACCACGTCAGCGTGTCTATGGCGAAGGGAACCTGGTTGCCGTGTGCGTTCAAAAA
>JBBIUD010000365.1:0-1373 GCA_037440485.1 Chlorobiota bacterium | reverse complement strand
TCATCCTGGATACCGTAGCTCCCGGCTTTGTCGAGTGGTGCACCGCTTGCAACGTATGCGGCAATTTCATCTGCCGATAGTGAGCGAAACGTAACGCTCGTCACACGGCTATCAACCAAGCAGTGTGCCTGCCAAACAATCGCTATGCCGGTCATCACCTGGTGAGTTCGACCGCTCAAGAGCGAGAGCATTCGGTGTGCATCATCAGCGTCTGCTGGCTTATTGAGCACGCGCCCGTCGAGGATCACCGTCGTATCCGCACCAATGATAATCGCATCGGGATAAGAACGCTGAACATGCTGAGCTTTGCGCAACGCCAATAGCTCGACCGACTGGCGTGGATTCTGCACGGCGAGAGACTCTTCGTCAAGGTGTGCTGGGGCAATGATTGCTTCTATACCAAGCATCGAGAGCAATTGCTGACGACGTGGCGAAGCCGATGCAAGGACAACAGGAGCTGGCAAATGCAGGAGTGCAGAACGACAGGAATTCATACGTGTACCTTGGTGGCAGGATAGAGGACAACATTCGATGGTGATGCATCGCTTTCGAGCGGGAGGATGCCGATCTGTGCCCAGTAGGTTCCGTCTGGAATATCATCGGGGATGTAGCACAGCTCGGTAATCGTTGCCTCCAGTCGTGGTGCCTCAGGATAGTTCCAGAACGCTCGATGTGCTAAGAGCGCGCCTCCATCAGTTTCTGGGTCAATCGAGGGTAAGTCCACGGCAAGGTGCGTAATGTTTCGTTCGCGCAGAAGTCTGGCAGCATCTGGTTCGAGATACGGTGGATTTGTCCCCGACCAATCCCGCTGGCATTTGGTGGCATCGTTTGGAAGCGTGCGAATAATCAGCATACGAGCATCCGGTTCTGTGAGCAGGTTGCAAAGTTGGTCAGCACAAATGATGCGGTCGTTATCACGGGCAATCGGCTCGATGCTGACCAACAACGCCAGCGCAGTGACACTGTGTACGCAATCAGCAATCCAATACCTCTGATGGCTGATGTGCCCGACACACTCGGTATGCGTTCCATTGCCGTGTGGATAGATCACCAGCCGATCGCAGTTGACGCTACCACCATCGGCAACTGAGCCGACAAAGCTCCCACTGACAGCAGTGGCAATTTCTGCCAGTGGCAAAAAATAGGCACGCAAATTGCCGGTAGTACGGCGAAGGCGGATCGAAATCGAATGCGGACGATCGAATTCGACCGCCCACTGATGCCCGGTTGTCAGTTCAATACGCGCTCGCACAGCACACCACGTGTAGTTCATTGACAGCGACAAAATTATCGGTCGCACAGAGTGGGCTAAAGTTTTTTCCACTGGCTGCCGATACATGCAACCGAGCATCAGGCTCAACAAAGCACACGTT
>JBBIUD010000364.1:0-1385 GCA_037440485.1 Chlorobiota bacterium | reverse complement strand
CAATCTACCAGGGCTACGAACACTTGCTCGAAAAATCCGAGCACCCATTCTTTGTGTTGTTCCTCTGGATTGATCCAGACCGTGTGGACGTCAACGTCCATCCGCAGAAACACGAGGTAAAATTCGATGATGAGCGCGCTCTCTACCATGCGGTACTCGATGCCGTCCTGCAAAGCATGCGTCAGCACGATTTGATTCCTCAACTGCGCGTCAAGCAAGCGGAGTCGAGCGCACCCTTGGTTACTGTGTCGAGCGGAACACAGGAGTCACTTGTTGTCAATCGCTTGACCGGCGAGATACTGCCGTCTGATCCACCCCATCGGCAGCAGCGGATTGCTCGGTCCAGCGATTTAGGCTACCAGATTCATACTGAACGTCCACGCTGGCAACCAGCCTCGAGCCAACAATTGGCAGCACTGTTTAGTCCACCAGCAGGACCATTGGCTCCCAGTGCAACGGAGGAAACAGTTCAACCGCGTCTGTGGCAAATACACAACAAATACATCTTCGTTCAAACCGACGATGGCATCATGATCATTGATCAGCACATTGCACACGAACGCATACTCTACGAACGAGCGCTCGATGCAATGGACCAAGCAGCCGCTGATCGTTCGCAACGTTTGATGTTTCCAGTCGAAGTGCCGCTCAACGCACGGGAAATTGCAATTTTTCGAGAACTCAGCGACGATCTCCACCGACTCGGGTATGACTGCCATTTCAATCAGGAGCGTGGAACGGTGGAAATTCGTTCGGTACCACTTGAAATACGAGCAGGGCATGAAGCAAACTCCCTTCGGGAAATACTCGAACAGTATGCCGAATACCAAACGGTGCGTCCAGCGACAGCACGGGATAATCTGGCAGCCTCGTTCGGTTGCCGAGCTGCAATTAAAGCCGGTGATCGGCTCACCCTTCCAGAGATGAGGCAATTAGTCGAAGACCTTTTCCGCTGCCGGACCCCAGAAGTGTGTCCGCACGGGCGTCCGGTGATGATCCACTTTGCGCTCGGTGAACTCGATCGTCGCTTTGGTCGCACATCATAGGGGGCATAAAGGGTGAAACGCATTCATTTTGTCGGGATCGGGGGTATTGGTATGAGTGGTCTTGCCGAGGTTGTGCGTGCGCATAGATTCGAGGTTAGCGGCTCAGATGCTGCCGAATCTGAAACGACGCGACTGTTGCGTGCTAGTGGTATTCCGGTCGCCATTGGTCATGCAGCCGATCATGTCGGTGCAGCAGATTTGGTTGTGTATTCGAGCGCGGTCAATCCTGAAACAAATCCTGAGACGCTCGAAGCTCGACGCCGTGGCATACCGCTGGTGCGACGCGCTGAACTTTTAGCACATGTGACGCGGCTGGGTAAGTCGCTGGCAATTGCGGGA
>JBBIUD010000363.1:0-1390 GCA_037440485.1 Chlorobiota bacterium | reverse complement strand
CGAAGCGTGTACGTGATGGGGCCAACCGACGGTGCTGCACCCGTCACCGGCGCCCAGATGAACATCGGCTGAGCGCCAGCAGCGAGCGTGCTATCATTCCGCGGATGGATCAGCATTGGTGGGTCCGGAAGCATCACGACTGTTTGCGGGCAGATAGCCCCAGTCGAGCCAATCTCCTGTCCCCTCACGTCGAGCAGGCGAACGCAGAATTGGTATGTTCCCTCCGGAAGCTGACCGATTGCTTGTGCCTGCTGGCGGAGCGCCTCGTCCTCGATCTTGATAGCGCTTTCGTGGATAATCTGTGGACCATTGAGGACGACTGTGCCATTTGGCGGGATCGTAATGCGCGGTTGGAGAGGATGAAAGTCTTTGCTGCGGGCAACCGTCGTGCCGGCAGGCAGACGCGAGATGGTAAACGACACGATCGCTCCGTCGTAGAGCGTCGCGGTCGTATTGCGAAGAATAATTTGCACAATGCTCGGATCGGTTGCCCAGGTGGAAAGCGCCCCGGGCGCCGGTGACCGTAGGATGAGCTGCACTTGCACTGGTTGCGCCGATGCTGCAAGCGTTAGTACAGCAAGTAAGACGCCTATGGCTTGTCGCATCGAGTAACAATGCTCCAGTAGTGAAACCAGACAACGCAGCGCATGTTACAGCGTATCCACCGATAATGTTTCGTGCGCGAATTTACCGCCTCTGCTGGCGAAAGTAGCGCAGTGCATCCGGGATGCTCCGCCATAGATCTCTAACGCGAAGTTGGATAAGATCTCGCCGAACAACAGTGATCCAATCGCCCACCCCAAGCACGCCGAAATATGCCACCACTCCCATCGGGAACAACGTCGGCATCCCACTTATCCCGCTACCGATAAAGACAACCAGCGCAGCAAGAGCGGCAATAGCTGCGATACGCGCATGCACAGCAATATATCCGGTGGCGACCAAGATTATGCCGGCAATCGTCAGCGGCATCGTCAGACTTGCCGCGCTCATTAGCTGCAATTGACCGATCGCAGCTGCATACCGCTGCCCCAGTACCACACCGAGCACATCACCGCCAACCCAGACCACGATAACAGCCAGCAGATACGCTACCCATACCACCGACATTGCCTTGCTGACCACTGTATGCAGCGAGGTACGGTCACCCTCATGGTGGTAGGTGACAGCCGCAGGATAAACCACACTAGTTGCTGCATCAATGCCCAACTCGAAAAAACGAAAAATGGTTTTTGCGGCTTGGTAGGTGCCAACGGTTGCCGTGCCGAAAAATGTTTGTGCGATCATAACATCGAGCTGGCGGACGCTGGTATGGATCGCACTGGCGCTCATCTGACGAATGCCAAAATTCAACAGCACACCGAGCATGCGTCGGTTTGGCTTCTCGAAT
>JBBIUD010000362.1:0-1397 GCA_037440485.1 Chlorobiota bacterium | reverse complement strand
TAGATGGGTCGGCGTTTTCTGGTCGCGAGCGGTGCTGCTCTGCGATCCGATTGCCGTTTGAGCTGTAAGCGAAAGGCTCCCAACCAGCAAGACTGCGACAAATGCTGCTACGTGTGTAGCAATGCGGGACACTCGAGACATTGTGCCTCCGGGGACAATAGTGGAACAACTTGACATGAGATGATGCTGTGATTTGCCAATTGTTGAAAGAGCAACAGAGCGTAGCAAAGACTGTACCAAATTCCAGTGCGATGGGGAAACTCCGCTCCGAGGAAGAAGGGAAGAAAGTGTATCGCTACTTGTCACGTGTTGCTCCGGTTTGTGATACTTTAGCTCGGCGCGCCACTGCCTGGACGTATCACTGGTGTGATCGGTCGGCGTGGCATGGCGTGGTACTGAATCTGTTGCTGGAAGTAGCTCGCTACTTGTGCTGCAGCAAGCAGCGCCGTCTGCAGTTAGGGTATGATGCGCGTGCACAAAAAGTCGGTCTGCAATGCTCACGTTTCACACTCCGTGTGTTGTTGAAAAATACCGTGTGCAAGCTCAACCCACCCAACTGCGCGGCAAAAATACAACATGGACTCTGCTCTTGCACCACTGCGACCAAAAATCGGTGTTGCCATTTAGTTCGCCGCAGGCAGAGATTGCTGTACTTTCCAGTGCGGCGCGAAGATACAACATGGAATCATTTTCTGCAAGTCAACTGTTGTTCATCGCTGGTTCTCCTACCTGCTCCGTCACCCTGAACTTGTTTCAGGGTCTTTTCCTCCAGCCCGTCACCCTGAACTTGTTTCAGGGTCTCCAGAGATGCCGAAACAAGTTCAGCATGACGCTCTGGGGACACGCGCACGCTTAGACACCGTCACCACGCTTTGCTACCGTCACCCTGAACTTGTTTCAGGGGCTCTTCCTCCTGCCTGTCCCGTCACCCTGAACTCGTTTCAGGGTCTTTCCCTCCAGCCCGTCACCCTGAACTCGTTTCAGGGTCTCCAGATGCCGAAACAAGTTCGGCATGACAGCACTGACGCAATAAGATGCTGAAACAAGTTCAGCATGACATGCGAATGACCGCACACACGAATTGCCAGCACGCCCGCACCTTGTCACCCTGAACTTGTTTCAGGGTCTATATTCGCCTGCAGCACGTCGTACCACTAGTCGCCGGTGTCTACATGAAGACAGGGTACGTTTACATCATGAGCAACATTCGGAGAACGACTCTCTACATTGGCATCACTTCGAACCTTGTACGTCGAGTCTTGGAGCATCGCAGCGGCACCATACCAGGTTTCACCAAAAGGTACCGCTTGGTCCACTTAGTGTACTACGAAATCCATTCCTCTATTCGGCATGCAATCGAGCGGGAGAAGCAGCTCAAACGTTGGCATCGGGAGTGG
>JBBIUD010000361.1:0-1459 GCA_037440485.1 Chlorobiota bacterium | reverse complement strand
GTTGATTTATCAACGCGATTGGAACGCAGGTCTTGCCCTGCTGGATTCGATTGGGCAGGACGATACCGACTTGTCCGAATATGCCCTCATGCGTGCTGGCAGCATCGCACTCGAACGTGCAGATTTCGCCCTCGGCGCTCGATACTTCGACGAACTTATTCGGCGATTCCCCGAAACAATTTATGCCGATCGCGCGCTCTGGGGATTAGCTGCAGCCTCACGTGCAAACGGCGATCATCAGACCGCGATTGAAATTTGCAATCAACTGCTGGCACGCTATCCCAACTCGATATACGTGCCGCGTGCGCGCATTCTGATTCGCACGCTTCGAGGTGATTCTTAGGCTCGCCACGCTGCTGTGACGACACTGACAGCAGCGATAATTGCCGTTTCGCTTCGTAACCGCAAGCCTCCCAGTGACCAGCGCCGATGCTCCCATTGCCGTAAAATCGCTTCCTCGCGGGGAGAAAAGCCTCCTTCAGGTCCAACAACGATTGTGCAGTCACTATTGGGCACAACGGGAGATTTCCCTGCAGGGTCACAAACGACAATCACTCCCGATGTGACTTGAGGCAGTTCCTCCAATCTAATTGGTTGAGTAAGTGTCGGCAGTAGGCTGCGTTGCGATTGTTTCAGTGCAGCAAGCATCTTTGCATGCAACCGTTCCGGTCGGTGTAGTCGGCTTCGTTCCGTACGGTCGTATTGCACAGGCACAATGGAATGCACACCCAATTCCGTGCATTTTTCGAGCAACCATTCCATTCGATCCGAGGCTGCAAGCACGCCAACCGCTACTGTCAAGCGGTGCGGCAACTCGCCAGGTAGCAGTTCGACCTGCTCCACCCGGAGTTCTGCTGATGTGCGATTCAACGCTGCGATCACTGCAACAGCTCGAACGCCACGCCCATTGCTGATGTAGATGCGATCACCGACAGCATACCGTAACACATGCACGTGGCGGATTTGCTCTGCATCAAGCGAAACGGTTTTAGTTTGCGCCTCGAGTTCTGGAGCATAAAAGCATTCCATCAAAGCGATTTCTATCTTTGCACCACACCGAAAAATAACCTGCAGAGAACCGATGGACTATCAATGCATTCGAGTATATCGCCCAGAGCAATACCGCGGTGTTGGCGCAATTCAGCTTGCTCGCCCCGAAGTACGGAATGCGCTAAGCCTTCGCACGATGGAAGAGCTTGTTGCTGCGTGCGAAGAGTACGAGCGCGAATCCTCGATTGGTTGTATTGTCATCCACGGTGACGAACGTGCGTTCGCTGCCGGAGCAGACATTCGTGAAATGGATTCAGCTACAACGATAACAATGCTCGAGCGGGACCAATTCGCACGATGGGAACGACTGCGCCAAATCAAAAAACCGATGATTGCGGCTGTCAGTGGATTTGCGTTGGGTGGCGGTTGCGAATTGGCAATGCTCTGCGACATAATTATTGCCAGCGAT
>JBBIUD010000360.1:0-1463 GCA_037440485.1 Chlorobiota bacterium | reverse complement strand
ACCTCTACAAGCAACTTGAGCTTATCAATCCACCGTTTGTGGTTGCACTCGGATTGACTGCTGCCGAGACACTGCTTCATCGTAAGCTCAGAATGCACGAGGCGCGAGGACGCTGGTACGATTTCTACGGCGCTCGATTACTGGTGACGTATCATCCTGCTGCTCTTCTGCGAAATCCAGAACTCAAGCGTGATACGTGGGAAGACATGAAGCGGCTTCGCGCAGCCTACAATGAGTATCGCTCTACCGGCATTTTACCTGATTCTACTGGATAAATCGCCATGCAAACTGTTGCCGTCTTGATGGGTGGGGTATCACCCGAACGCTACATCTCGTTTCGTAGTGGATGGGCTGTTGCATCAGCGCTCGAGGAACTCGGTTACACCGTTGTTCGGATAGATCCGGCACATGGTGCCGATGGGGTCATCGAGTCACTTCCACCAATACCGGACCACGCACCAACTCCGGAAGAACTGGCGCAGTTCGATCCGCGACGCTATATCGAATGCGTGACCAGCACACTACTTGCCGATTGTGATTGCGTGGTCAATCTTCTGCACGGTCCCTATGGAGAGGATGGCGTGATGCAAACATTGTTGGAACTCTGCAACATCCCGTTTGCCGGGAGTCCATCGCTTGCCTGCCGGTTGGCAATGGATAAAGCACGCGCCAAACTACTCTTCACAGCAGCAGGCATCCCTACACCAGTATGGCTGACTCTCGATTACGGTACAGAGCTAACCACCGACCTTCTCACTGAATTGCGGCAACAGTTCCCGCGTGGTCTTGTTGTCAAGCCAAATCGAGGCGGTTCGACCATCGGCGTTAGCATTGTCACATCGGGTAACTTTGACGACATTGAAGCTGCGCTCACCGAGACATGGCGATACGATCAGACTGCGCTTATCGAAACCTACGTTCCAGGGAGAGAGCTAACCGTCGCTATCGTTGACGATCGGTCTTTGCCGATTATCGAGATTGTGCCGAACGATGGTTACTATGACTACACACACAAGTACACAGCGGGCAAAAGCAGCTATATTGTTCCTGCTGAACTTGAAGATACCTCGGCAGAATTTATTTCAATGCTTGCACTTTCTGCACATCGAGTGTTAGGGTGTCGGGGCATCACGCGCGTTGATTTTCGTCTTGATGATGATGGACAGCCGTGGTGCCTGGAAATCAACACAATTCCAGGCATGACAGAAACTAGCCTTGTTCCGAAGGCTGCAGCGGCTGTCGGTATTTCATTTCATCAATTGTGTCAATCATTGATTGCGCTACGCTAATGGCACGCAAACTTTCGCTGTTGGGATTCGGCAATGCACTCGTGGATATTGAGTTCACCGTTACACACGATGAACTCAGCACAACCGGTTTGCGCAAAGGTGGAATGACACTCGCCGATAGTGCGGAACAGCATGCGCTGCTAAGCAAGCTCATGGCTCGACATCGTGGGCGAC
>JBBIUD010000359.1:0-1466 GCA_037440485.1 Chlorobiota bacterium | reverse complement strand
GGTACCACCGCCGTCGAAAGGATAGGCACGTATTGACTGTAATGCGGTAAAGCCAGGTTTGAATCGAGCTATCACCCTTGAAACGCGGCAGGTGTCGCAATGCCCGGATAAATGTTTCCTGTGCTACATCGCATGCGTCGTCGTGATTACCGTCAAGATGCCGCAATGCAATCCCATAAACAAAGCGCTGATACTGCCGGACAAACTGTGTCGCAGCACGGTTGCGATCACCGTTGACGTATTCGTGGACTAACGCTGCTTCTTCTGCCGTGAGCGCCATTGCGTGCGCTGCCATGGTGAATATCTGCGTTGTTTCTGATAACTCGCAGGCTTTGACGCTCGGCAGCAGGGCTTGGTTTAATCGGTATCGCCCACGGTCACGTGCTCAGTGGGATGCTCTTATGCTTGAACATCGGCAGCACGCTGTCCGCCAGCCATTGCAACGATCTCATCATCGTAATGATCGGCAATAACGGCGACGCTGGTGATGGTCGTCACCAACTCATTGCGATCCATGTTTGATGCGGTGATCGTGTGTGAGAAAATGATCGTGTCGTCAAATAGCAAACCAAAGCCGCCAAGGTGAATTTCTGCATTTTTCCGCAGCAGGTACCGCATCAATTCTTCGTTGACGTTGGAACCGGAAACAACATGCGCTATACATTCAACGACACATTCGTTTTCAGTGAACGGTCGGACCACGATGATAACTTGGGTCGAACCGTACGAGACAGAATATGAGCCGTTCGAGAACGGTACATACTCTGGGAATGCATCGTGGAGGATGCTTTCAACACGTTTACGTGTTGCTTCGATCAATTCAGGCGGTGTGGGCATCGTACCTTTCAACGAAAATGGTGAAACTTTACTCCTGAGACGATGAGGGTGGAAGCTGACCGAGCGAGGCTTTCAGTTTTGCCAATTCTTCTTCGACCGCACTGCTGGAGCCAAGCATTTTGAATTCTTGTTCGAGCGATGTACTCTCGCCGGCTAACTGTTCGAAAGCGGTTGCTTCAGCTTCGAGCTGTTCGATTTTTCCTTCGAATTTGTCGAACTTGGAGAATGCATCCGCACCGACTCCGCTGAATGTTTGGGCAATTTGTTTCTGTGCCTTTGCGGCTTGCGAGCGGGCAATGAGCGTACTCTGCCGAGAGCGAGCTTCGTCGAGCTTGGCTTTGAGTTGGTCGAGTTGTTGGCGCAGCTTTGCAGTCGTGGCTTTCGCTTGCTCGTAGATGGGCTGCAGATCGGCAGCATTACGATCAGCGAGGGCTTTCTTTTCCAGTGCAGCACGCGCTAAATCTTCACGCCCGGCTTGGAGTGCTTGGAGTGCTTTCTGCTGCCAATCGCGCGATTGCTCTTGCGCTTTTGCGATCTTGCGCTCGAGCGATTTTTCGTTGGCTATTGCTTGTGCGACAGCAAAAGTTGCCTTATTGACCGACTCCTCCATCTCGAGCACCATTTGCTTG
>JBBIUD010000358.1:0-1472 GCA_037440485.1 Chlorobiota bacterium | reverse complement strand
TCAGCGCTGAATTGCGCTTGAATTCTATGCTCTCGCGGATAGCGTTTTTGGGTCGGCTTGATTCCTATTTCGATTCGACTGCAATAAACTGGCAGGGCGATACCGTTGGGTACGCGCGACAACCAAAACGGTACTCGGAATTGTTCGATTCAAGCCGTATTGCGATGAGCTGGCTTCGGGACTATGCGATCGGATATGGTGTCCGGCTCTACAACGGTCGGCGCTTTCAGCTTTACGGCGGCATGACACTGCGCTTGATCGAAGGGTACATCCTGCTCGATGGCCGTGTGGAAAACCGCTCTATCGTGGCGTACTCGGCAATCTCACCGTACTTCAATGTCAGCTATGGCAAAGCGACGACGCCGTCGTTGCGTGCAGGGAGTGGACTTATCCCTGTTGGTAGTGGATTCGGCGCAGACGTTGGCTTTACCGTCGAAGTTGGTCACACCTGGCGTGCGGCGATGGCAGTGCTCGATATTGGCTCGGTTTTTTGGGATGGTAACGTGTTCACTGTCCTTGATACAGTGCTCAATGGTATGATCACGCCGGGATTTTCGAGCTTCAACATTTTTGCTGAAGCGCAGAATATCACCGGTGAGGGTGGGTACTTCAAGTGGTCCGGCCTTCGAGGAGTGCGGCGCCTGCTCCCGACGCGGCTTCGGCTTGCTCTCTCTGGCTCGATTGGGATAGAGCGCGACCTTGGAATTGAAGCCACCATTCCTCTGGAGCCAACTGCACCAGGAGCACCACCATTTTCGGTCACTGTTGGAACGAGATACTGGATTAGCCCGCTGTTCGTTGTCAGTGCAGGGATTAGAGTCGGTACGCTTGCTGGATGGATGTTGCCGCTTTCACTTCAATTCTCGCTCTGGGATGGACGGTGGGAGCTTGGTGTCTCGACGCAGGATATCGCATCGCTGGTCGTCTCGAAGCGACCGGTGTTATCGGCTGCATTGGCAGTAATCCGCTTTCACTTTTGAGTGGCAACGCTCCGCGCTGCGCGAGCACGAGCGGAATCCACGACCGCACGGAGCTGCTCGGGTTGCCGTGCACGTTCGAAAAATTCCGCCCGGAACTCTGCTTCGCTATATCCATGCCGCGCTAATGCCTCCGTGACTTTTCGCTGTGCAGCTGCAGAGTCACGTTCGGTCATGCGCACAATCAGGACGTCTGTGTATGCATCGAGAAAGCGCTGGTGACTCCGCGTACAGCCCCCAAGCCCAATGAGTACACACGCAGCGAGTACGAGGCTACCGCGCATCACGACCGCTTGTCATCGTGGAAGTGTGCGGCGAGGCACCGTTACTGTCGGTAGATGGAACAACGCGAAAAACTAATGGCAACGCCTCCTGGATGTTGCTGACGTACCAGATGGTCATATCGCCGGTTAGGTGCGTGGGCAATTCTTCGATGTCGCTTCGGTTGTCGGTCGGAACGATGACGTGTGTAATCCCGTGGCGTTTTGCAGCCAG
>JBBIUD010000357.1:0-1482 GCA_037440485.1 Chlorobiota bacterium | reverse complement strand
CCGCCAGCGTCTGGCGACCTATGGTCTTGGAAAGACCCGCCTGGATGTTGTCCAGGGTGGGACGCCATCTTTTTCGACCGAATCGCTTCGCGCTGCTGTATTGGAAGACTTGTACCAGCGAAGCGAACAAAAACTCCATTCGCTCGAAGATAGCCTCCGTGCATTGGAGCGGATACTAGTTCTGACCCAACAGGATGAAGTTCTCTCGGCATCCATTGCCGAGGAAGTCGCGGTGCTCTATCCGTCCGTTCGTGGGATTGCTCTTCGGCAAACTGTGCTATATCATCCCGCTGCTGCCCAACCCGATACACTCATGGTTGCCCTGGTTGAAATCAAATCTCCCTCCCGCAAAGTGCTCGATCAACTGGAGCAGTGGCTCCGCGCTCGGACACACCAGCCCGCGCTCCGCGTGGTTGTGCTGCCCTAACGCAGCATCAGACAAATTCTGACGTCTCTCAGCCGACGTTGGATTGGCACCGGCGGCGCTGCTCCGTAGAACTACGGAATTTTCTTTTTGCTCTTGCAGGGGTAAAAAATGCGCTGTATTTTCGAGGTGCGAACGGATTCTACGCGCAGTGCGCCCTGGCATGCATCGCCACGATCTATCCCTTCAGCAGAGCCCCTCGCCGATCACCCTGTGCTCGGATCATTGGAAACGTGCAAATCATTTTGTCTCACATCTTCGGTAGGAACAATGCCGACGTGTTTTCGACTTGTTGTGCTCCTGCTCGGCGGAGCGATTGGTATTGCCACCGCGCAGAATCCCCAGTCGTGGGCTGTCAGCTTTGGCGGGGGGATTGTCAATGGCATCAATGAAGCCGTGAGCCGTCCGCTGACGGGGCAGTTCCGCGCCGCACTCCTCTACGCTACCAGTCGCTCGGTTGCAATCGAAGCCGGTGGCGGGTATGCGCTGTTTGCGTCCTCCAAGCTGGAAAGCTTCCGCGACTACCGCACCGAAGCGCTTCCGCTAGACTTGCGGGTGCGGATCACACCATTCCAGTTTCGCGGCGTCAAACCCTACATCTACGCCGGCTTGGGCTACGTGTACTATCGCTATGACCCTGCATCCATTGCTCTCGGTGGCTACCGAGACTTTCCGCCCTACGACCGTGCTGAAGATTCCGTCTCTGGTGCTGCTCCCTACGCACCGCTGGGCATTGGTCTCAACATCAAACTCAGTAATCGCTGGGCGCTCGATGTGGCGCTCGGCGGACATCCCACGTTCAACGACGACATGAACCCACTCCACGACGCACAAAACGATGCATTCTGGAGTGGACTGGTCAGCTTCATGTACAGCTTCAACGACGACATCACCGATACCGACGGTGACGGATTGACCGATCTCGAAGAAGAACAACTCGGCACCGATCCGCTCAATCCCGATACCGATGGCGACGGATTGAAAGACGGTGAGGAAGTCAAAGTGTACCGCACCAACCCGCTCAATCCTGATACCGACGCCGATGGCTTGAAGGATGG
>JBBIUD010000356.1:0-1502 GCA_037440485.1 Chlorobiota bacterium | reverse complement strand
CACAGTGAGCGTAACGTCCTGCGAGCTGACCTGGCCGCATGCATTGCGGACAATGCAGCGGACTATCCGACCGTTGAGTTGCATGACAGCTTCCGGTACACTGACAGTCGCATCGGTAGCCCCGGGGACATCCTGTCCGTCGAGCTGCCATTGATACTGGAGCCCACCACCACTGGCTTCGATGCTGATCTGGAAGGGTTGCCCTTCGCAGAGTGTCCCGATGGACGGTTGGCGCGTGATTGTTGGTGTGCGAAGCACCGTCACACGCGCTATCTGCGAAGTAACCTGATTGCCTCCCGGCTGTACGGTGATAATGACCTGGTAATCACCCTCATCGGCTGCCGTAGCCGATAGAATCCGCAGCGTTGCGGTTTGCGAGCCAAAAATGTTGCCGCCATCGGTCAAGGGCGTTCCATTCCGCATCCATCGGAACACAATCTGTGCCTGCGTAACCGAGGGATGGTTGGGTACGTACTGCACCGACAACTGGACCGGCTGTCCAGCACACACTGTATCCGACTGCGGCTGCTGCGTGATTTCGACCGATGGCACGATGATCGCAAAATCTGGCGAACGAACCGAACCGCAGACACCCGAAACCACAACGTAGTAATCGTTGCCTAAATCGGATTGGCGAATATCCCGTATCGTCAACCGTGAGGTAGCAGCGCCACTGACGCGCGGACCGTCAATGAGTTCTTGTCCGCCCTTATACCAGCGATAGACCAGGCTACCGTATGTACCTAATCCAGTGCCTTGCGCTTCGACTTCGACGCTCACAGTTGCACCAAAGGCAACGAGCTGGTCGGTTGGGTTGCGTGTTATCTCGGTTGGGATTGCTATCTGCACGACCGCCTGTTGGGTGGTCAGTGTTGGGGTACCGCAAACGCTACTGCCTGTGACCACGCACCAGTAGGTCCCTGCTGTCGTGAGTAAGGCAGTGGGAATAACAAGCGCTGGTCCGTTTTGTCCCGGAAGTGGACTGCCGTCTTTGTACCACTGATAGCCTTTAACCGTCCCGAGCGTCTTGATGGGAATGACAACCGGCGAACCGACGCACGCAACCATTGATTGTGGCTGATCGGTGATCGAAGTTGGTTGTTCAACAGATAGCGTCGCGATGCCGGAGCGAAGCTGCGAACAAGTACCGGTGATGAGCACGTCGTAGTTTGCTGAATCTGCAACGCCAACGCTGGCAAACGCAAGCACCGCCGACGTTGCACCCGGAATCGGCTGTCCATTACGGTACCACTGGTACTGCGGACCAGCACCGCTGGCAACAACCGACAATTGCGTCGGTGAGCCAATACAGACCGTGGTGTTTTGAGGTTGCTGGGTAATGCGAACAAGCGGATTGACCAACGTTACTGATGCGGATGCTGGCAGCTACGATTGCCGCATCACGGGCACCTGCTCGCCGAACGGTGTGACGACCAATGCGGCGCAGCTTACGGTCAATCCGCTTGTTCGCATTACCCAGCAACCTCAAAACACCACGGTCT
>JBBIUD010000355.1:0-1511 GCA_037440485.1 Chlorobiota bacterium | reverse complement strand
CGGGTCGAGGCATGCGCGGGCTACCCATTCCCTGCCTTGGGCTGACACCAGAGCAGATGGAGCTGATTCGTCAATTTCAGGCACAGCTTGACTCGGCAAATAAAGCTGCCACGGCAAGCATTCAGGATCAGCTCGATGCACTCCGTCAGCAAGAGCAGGCTGCATGGGAAGAATATCGCCAGGCAACAGCCGAGCAACGGCAACAACTGATGGAACTCTACCAGCAATTCCGCCAGCAAGTCGCGGAAATTCGGCGGTCTGTTCGCCAAGGGACAATCTCGCGCGATAGTGCTCGCACCATTCTCCGCCAGCTTGCACAAGACTTCATGGCCGCACGGCGAGCAATCATTGACTCAACTGCCGACGCTCGTGCCCAACTCAAAGCAGCACTCGATGCAATCGCCCAGCAACGCAAAGCGCTCATGGACAGCATCAAACCCCAGCTCGACACCAACTACCAACAGTTCTTGAGCAATGTCGAATCCATTCTGACCTCGGAGCAATTGGCTATCTGGCAACGCTGGCTTGCCGGTGAAGACCCATGCAAAGGGGAAGGTCGCGGTCGGCGCGGCTAACCAATGGCAGTGGTCCTCACGTTTATGCGACGGGCTTCCACCAATGGAAGCCCGTCTTTTTTCCAGTGCACCGTATTTTTGCCTCGCTTTGGGCTGTTAGCTCAGTTGGTTTAGAGCGCTACTTTCACACAGTAGAGGTCAGAGGTTCGAATCCTCTACAGCCCACTACCCTCGATGCCTTCCGGTGCGGAAGGCTTTTTACACGAAAGTGCTCGGACATTCGACTATTTCCCGCAGTCACGATTGTCCAACTAACCTCAGATGTGCCTATGCCAACCTATGCCTATCGCTGTACTACATGCGGTCAGACGTTTGACGTCTTTCAGCCCATTAGCGCAGCGCCACTGGAAACATGTATAGATGCGGTCTGCACCCAGACAGACAGCAAAGGAAGCGGGAAAGTTGAGCGCATCATTACTGGTGGCGCAGGTCTCATATTCAACGGCAGCGGCTTCTACATCACCGACTACAAACGAAAGAGCGACTCTTCCTCGGAATCACCATCGAGTTGCGCAAGTGGCCATTGCGCGTGTAGCACGTCTGCAGCAGAGTAATTAGCACCCTTCTCGGCTAAAAACAGCAGCGGCACTCCCTTTTGTCAGGCAGTGCCGCTTTTGTTGTGGGAATGCCTTAGGCTTTAGAATGTGATAGTCAGGATATTTGTTTGGGGATCGAACGTCGCGGCAAAACGCTGCAGCGGTCCTGTCGCTTTGCGTCCTGAGGGCGGCTTAGTCTGTTCGCCCGTGAGGGGGTCAAACTCAGCAAGGTGACATCTACACAACAGCTTGCCACCGGCTTGCGATGGTAAATCGACCTCGCAACCCTCATGACTACACCGTGATGACAGCACCACGAAGGTCGTCTCGCTTGTGCGCACGATGAACACAGGCATGCCTCCATTGTTCGAGCCGAAAGTTTTTTTGACAACTCCTCCAA
>JBBIUD010000354.1:0-1514 GCA_037440485.1 Chlorobiota bacterium | reverse complement strand
ATCGGTAGTTGGCAGTAACGCCTGGAGTTTGACCGGCAACAGCGGAACGAATCCTTCGACCAATTTCTTGGGCACCACTGATGCGCAACCGCTGGTGATACGGACAAATAACACCGAACGGATGCGTGTAGATGCCAGCGGCAACGTTGGTATTGGAACAGCGACCCCAACAAACCGTTTGCACGTGAGTGCTAGCACAGATCCTCTGCGCATTGAAGGTGTACAAACCGAGAGCGCACCAACAGAAGTGCTAACAGTTACGTCAACAGGGGTGGTCAAAAAAGCCACCGTTGCCTCGATTGTTGGCGGAGGGATTCTCAAAGGAATTTATACACCCACCAGCTCTGGTTCAATGTTCACGATTGCACCGGGACAAGACATTCAAAATGGTGCTGTCGTGGTGGTGACCGTGTATGGTTCAAGCGGTGGTGGTGTTGTTGGAGCCATGGTTACCACTATCAATGCTGCTGCTGACACATTCAGTGTTGCAACCACCATGACTATTGACAATACCTACGCGATTCACTACATCATCATCAATCCGTGATGCAGCATGGATGAGCGAAGTTTTACACGCCGGGAAGGAACAATGAAAGCCAAACACATCCTGATCATCGGAGCAATGCTTGTGCTCGTAGCAACGAGCGCACTCGCTCAAGGTGTTGGCGCGGACTCGCTGCGGCTGCGCAGCAGCAGTGGCGGTGCAGTGTGGATGCTCATGCCGCAAACTGCAACCCAGCAGTATCGCTTACTGCTACCACCGTCGCTGGGCACAAGCAACAACCAGCTTGTTTGGGTCAATGGAAGCACAGGACAAATGGCGCTACTGCCGCCGGGGACCGTCGGACAGCTACTCCAAGTCGGCGCTGGAGGTCTTGGCTGGGTAACACCAACAGCACTCATTACAGGCACAGCGTGGTCTCTTGTTGGTAATAGTGGTACAAGTCCCTCAACAAATTTTTTAGGCACCACCGATGCGCAGCCGCTGGTGATACGGACAAATAACACCGAGCGCTTGCGGGTTGATGCTAGCGGAAATGTTGGCATTGGGACAACAGCACCGGGAGCAAAGCTATCGCTTGGGACGGACCAAGCCAATACTAAGCTTGCGATCTACGATGGTGGCAGTGATCAGTATGGATTTGGAATTCAGGGGAGTCAGTTTCGTATCCACGTTGGGAATAGTGGAGCGCGGTTTTCGTTTTTGAATGGGCCAGCAGGGAGCGAGGTTGTTACCATCATGGGCAGCGGGAATGTAGGTATCGGGAACACAACACCATCGGCACGGTTGCATGTGTCTGGTGGAGACATTCAGAGTGAGGGTCATGTATTGCTTCGGAATACCGACAACACCGCGCGAGAGCTTCGTTTGTACGAGCCATCGGGATCAGGTTCTGAGTATACAGCATTTCGAGCGCAATCGCAGGGCGCGAACATCACGTACACCTTACCAGCGAGCCTGACACCGACGACGAGTGTGGCGGCAGCGCTGTTGCAGACCGATGGCGCGGGGA
>JBBIUD010000353.1:0-1521 GCA_037440485.1 Chlorobiota bacterium | reverse complement strand
CGAAGCGAATCAATCAGGCATGTAGCTGGCAACCGGCGACACCGTTTGACGAAGGCATTCGCCGTACGGTCGAGTGGTTCGATGCACAGATGAAAAACGCTTCTGCCAACCATGTATCACATACCGAACCTCATCTCAGCACTGCGTCTGGCACTGGCGCCACCGCTGGTTTGGGCAATCCTCAACGATAGACGCGAGCTTGCACTTACATTTGGTGTTCTGGCGCTCATCAGCGATGCGCTCGATGGTTTTCTTGCGCGTCGGATGGGCGCGATTTCCGAGCTTGGGCATATCCTCGATCCGCTTGCCGATAAGGTACTGGCAGCAGCCGTTGCAATGGCGCTTCTTTGGCGCGGATCATTGCCGTGGTGGTACGCTGCCGTTGTGATAGGTCGCGATGTGTTGATAGTGATGGGCAGTGTTGCAATGCGCTCGCGAATTGGACGAATTCCGCCCTCACTTCCGATAGGCAAAGCTGCAGCGACTGGCGTAGGGATCGTGCTGCTTGCTGCCATTGCTGGCGTAGGTGCATGGTACCTCGATGTGCTTGCTATTGCAAGCAGTGCACTATTGATGGCATCGTCTGCCGTCTATGGTGCACGTCTTTGCCGGACAATTCGTCCCCAGCGTTTGTCCAACTAATTTCTGCACACAGCCGTGGGTTTGTTCGACAATCTGAAAGCTAAGGTTCGAGCTGCTGCACAGAAAGTAAGCGATGCGCTTTCGCTTGATCGGCTCAAAGATGGGCTGGCGAAGACTCGCTCAGCAATATTTGGTCGCTTGGCGACACTGTTGCGCGGACGCACGCTCGATGAAACACTCCTGGCTGAATTGGAAGAGGCACTGCTGCTGGCTGATGTTGGCGTTCGAACAACCGAGCGTATTCTCGACGGTCTGCGCCGTCGCGCGCACTCGATTGACTCCAACAGTCCCGATGCAGTGCTCGATGCTATCAAAGCTGAGATCGCCGAACGTTTGGTGGCAACGCAGGCGGCGTTCCCTCCACGGGCGGAGTATCCCTCTCCGTACGTTGTCATGATTGTTGGTGTCAATGGTGTTGGAAAAACAACAACCGTCGGTAAGCTTGCGTATAATTTCCAGCGGGACGGCAAGCGCGTCATAATCGGTGCAGCTGATACGTTCCGCGCGGCAGCAAATGAGCAACTGGCAACGTGGGCAGAGCGTGCGGGCGTGGATATTGTCCAGCAACTGCGTGGTGCCGATCCAGCAGCCGTTGCATTCGATACCGTCAAAGCTGCAATCGCACGCAACATGGATGTTTGCTTGATTGACACCGCCGGTCGTCTGCATACAAAAGGAGGGTTGATGCAGGAGCTTGAGAAAATTTCACGAGTGCTCAAAAAACAGATCCCTGATGCACCGCATGATGTTTGGTTGGTGCTCGATGCAACGACCGGGCAGAATGCACTTCAGCAAGCACGCGAGTTCGCCAAAGTTGCGCCGCTCACTGGGCTTATCATCACAAAACTCGATGGTACAGCAAAAGGTGGAGTCGAACAG
>JBBIUD010000352.1:0-1530 GCA_037440485.1 Chlorobiota bacterium | reverse complement strand
CTCGGAAACTACTATCGAACTTTCCGCATGACGGCTGCAATCGCCACTGAATTTATTGGCAGGATTTAGTGCATGTTCGAAAGTCTTCAATCGCGTCTTGAGGATGCAATAAAGCGGCTTCGCGGGCAGGCTCGGATTACCGAGGATAACATTGCCGACGCGTTGGTCGAGGTACGTCGCGCTCTGTTAGATGCGGACGTCCACCTCGATGTTGTTCGTCGTTTCATCGAAGACGTCAAAGCCAAAGCAGTCGGGACGGAAGTCAAAGGGAAAATTCTTCCCGAACAGCTCATCGTCAAGATCATCTACGACGAGCTGGTGGCTATCATGGGCACTAGCAAAAGCGAGCTTGCGCATGCACCTCAGCCACCAACTATCATCATGGTTGTTGGGCTACAAGGATCGGGTAAAACGACGTTTGCCGCAAAGCTGGCGGCACACCTACGCAAGAAAGGGCAGCAGCCGCTTCTTGTCGCTGCCGACGTGTACCGCCCGGCAGCAATCGAGCAGCTCAAAGTGCTCGCATCGAGCATCAATGTGCCGGTGTTCTCGATGGATGGCGCCGATCCGGTCAACATTGCTCGCGAGTCGCTTCAGTACGCGCGCAAGTTTGCCCGAACGCACATCATTGTTGATACCGCTGGCCGGCTTGCAATAGACGAGCCGATGATGCAAGAAGTCGCCACAATTCGCCAGGTGATCACACCACACGAGGTGCTCTTTGTCTGCGATGCGATGACTGGGCAAGATGCAGTCACGACTGCCCGAACATTCGATGAGCGGGTAGAACTGACAGGCGTGGTGCTGAGCAAACTCGATGGCGACGCACGTGGAGGCGCAGCACTTTCGATTCGGTACGTCGTCGGTAAGCCGATCAAGTTTGTGAGCACGGGCGAAAAACTCGATGCACTCGAAGTTTTTCATCCAGACCGGATCGCATCGCGCATTTTAGGCATGGGTGATATCGTCTCGTTCGTTGAGCGTGCCCAGCAAGAATTCGACGACGCCAAAGCAGCCGAGTTGGAGGAAAAAATTCGCAAGCGCGAGTTCGAAGATTTCCTCGACCAATTGCGCATGGTCAAACGCATGGGCTCGATTCGAGAGTTGCTCGGAATGCTGCCCGGTATGGACAAAGCGCTGCGCAATGTCGAACTCGACGATCGTGCGTTTTCCAAAATCGAGGCAATTATACTTTCGATGACACCGCAGGAGCGACGCAATCCACGCATCATCAATGGTTCACGTCGCATGCGGATTGCGCGTGGGAGCGGTACATCAATTCAAGATGTCAATCGGCTGCTCAAGCAGTTCGACGAAATGCAAAAGTTGATGCGTGCGGTCACGACCGGGAAGGTAAAACTTCGCAACCTTCCCACGATGATCGGGACATCGCAGAAGCGTTGATAATGTTTCCGGGTGTGAGTGTCGAGAGCATCCGTGCGTGGCACCTTCCGCCACGGTAGCTGAAAAGCGTGCGTCCCAGAGACGCACGAGCTACGACAAGTCGCACCAAACTGTTATGTTTCACTT
>JBBIUD010000351.1:0-1537 GCA_037440485.1 Chlorobiota bacterium | reverse complement strand
TCGCTGGAATCGCCCTGGGGATGAACAAACACCACCGCCCGTGCACCGGCGCGGCGCGCGCGGAGCGCTTTGCGTCGCAGTTCGCTGTAGTTGATTCGAAACGGTTCGTGGGGGTTGTAGTGCTCGGGGTCACCAGTTAAGATGAGGGCAATTTTTCCTTCCAGCTCAACGCCAGCAAAATCGCTGGGTCCGGTGCTCTGCTGCCGACCGAAGCCGCAGAAGACCACCGGCGCAGTTATGCGGCCGGTATCGCTGATGCCGAGCGGAACGTAGTCCTGGAGCGGCGTCCAGGATACTTGCACTGGTTTGAGTGCCTGCCGTGGAATACCCGGGCGTTCCAATAGCATGCGGATGCGGACTTGGTTGGTGCCGGCCAGTCCGACCTGCGAGGCAATCAGGAACGGTTGGCGATAGGTTGCTGTCAGTGCCTCGACTCCCGCAGATCGGAATTGCTCGGCAATGTAGTCGGCAGCGCGATCATTGCCAGTAGTCCCCGGCTCACGCCCTTCGAGCGCCGTTGAAGCAAGGTATTGAACGTGCTTGCGGAGCCGCTCTGCCAGCGATGTCTGCTGGGAGTATGCTGCCGTGCCGACGACTGCGACGACCAAAACACTCCACCACACACGGCGGAGCACGCTAAACGACTTCATCTCGAATGCCTGCCAAGTGATCCAACATTGACCAGAGCGCAAATTACCATGCTGCCCAGCAGCCCGATGCCGAAGAAAGTTCTTTGTTTGAAAATTTTTTCGCTGTAATTTTACGCTTGCATTGTTGTACGAAACTTTTGCATATGTTCTATCGCAGGTTTGTTGTGTTATTGTTTTTGTTTGTTGTCGTTTGGTTTGTAACCCCTGCTGATGCGCAGCACGCACCGGTGCCGAATCCTCCCTGTGGGATTCCATACGATCGCCCGTCGGCAGGCGCGAAGCTTCCGCAGGCTCTGCAGCTCTACAGCCACGGCGATCCCACACCGGAAGAACAATTGACGCTGGAGTACATCAACCGTGCACGAGCAAATCCAGCCGCAGAAGGCGATCGTTTGGCGTCCACGACGGACCCTGATGTCGTGCAGTCCTACCAATACTTCAGCGTGGACAAAAACAAGGTGCGCTCGGATTTTCAGAACTATCCAGCCCGACCACCGCTTGCGTTTCATCCCCAGCTAATCCAGGCTGCCCGTAATCACAGTCGCGACATGCAGCAGAATGACTTCCAGGGGCATACTGGTTCCGATGGGAGCAGCCTCCAGCAACGCCTCCAGCGCGTCGGGTATGCGGGTACAACGATCGGCGAGAATGTGTTCGCCTACGCACGGAGTATGTGGCACGCGCACTGCGGATTCAATGTGGACTGGGGACCGGAAAACCAACAAACGCTCGGGCATCGCCGCAACATCATGAATTTCGACGGCTCGTTCCTCTACAATGAAATCGGCGTCGGCGTTGTGCAAGACAATAATCCCGCCACGCAGGTCGGACCCTACATCATCACGCAGGACTTTGCCCGCTCGAGCCAGGTCTATATTCTCGGCGTG
>JBBIUD010000350.1:0-1555 GCA_037440485.1 Chlorobiota bacterium | reverse complement strand
TGCTCATGCCGCTGCGCTATGACGGACGCTCACCGATTGGGGGTGTGCTGGCAATCCACGTCAAGCGGAGCATGGCAGCCCGCCTGTTTCCTCGCGAGCAGTCGCTCTTTACGCGCGAGCAAGAGATCGTCAAAACCAAAGCGCCGCAAAGCTTCGTGCTTCCCGACGTCGAAATGACCATCGAGGTTCACCATCGCATTGACAGCAGCACAATCGCCAATGTGGTGGGCATTGTCCGGGGAACCGATCCTGCACGGCGCGATGAATACATCGTCGTCGGCGCGCACTTCGATCATCTCGGTTGGGGCGATGATAATTCGCTCTACACCGGTGCAGAGCGACGAATCCATCCCGGCGCCGATGATAACGCATCTGGCACGGCGGGATTGATCGAACTGGCACGCGCTCTTGCCGCGCAGCCATTGGCGCGCTCGGTAGTGTTCTGCGCCTTCAACGCGGAAGAACGTGGTTTGCTTGGATCGGCGTACTACACCCGCGCTCCGCTGGTGCCGCTGGAAAAAACCGTCGCGATGATCAACCTCGACATGATCGGGCGCTTGCAGGGGAAACGCCTCAACGTACAGGGTGTCGGTTCATCACCGCTGTGGAAATCGCTGATGGATAGCCTCCTGGCTGCTGCTGGCTTCGAGCCAAGCTACACCAACGACGGGATCGGACCGAGCGATCACACTTCGTTTTACCTGCGCGGTATTCCCGTGCTGTTTTTCTTCACGGGCTTGCACAGCGACTACCACCGCCCCACCGATACCTGGGACAAGCTCAATTACACCGGTCAGGCAGCCGTGGTTGAACTGGTTCAACGCACAATTGAGCACATCGCAGCACTGCCGGAGCGTCCGGCGTTTAGCAAGGTTGCCTCCTCGGCGCACGGACAAACCAGCATGAGCGCGGCAAAAGTGCGTTTCGGTGTCATGCCAGACTACGCCGATCACCCCAAAGGACTGCGCATCAGCGGCGTGTCGGATGATTCCCCTGCCCAGCGGGCCGGTCTCCGCGAGGGCGACATCATCGTGCAGATTGGTTCAACACCGATTCGCTCGATCTACGATTTGATGGACGTTCTGACTCGGATGGAACCAGGACAGGAAGCCGAGGTCGTGGTTCTGCGCGGTCCCCAGGAAAACGAACGCGTCACGCTGCACGTCCTTTTCGAAGCCCGGCGCTAAAAGCGGCGCCAGTAAATTTGCCAATGTTCCACAATTGAGCATTCAACCAATGGCACAACGTACTGCTGTTGAGACACCGATTCCCGAGCGCGTCAAGCGGGGCGAGCTTGCCTACAAACCAGGGCAATACTGCGTCCGCGATCTATCGCTAGCAGAATGGGGACGACGAGAAATTCATCTTGCCGAAGCAGAAATGCCCGGCTTGATGGCTATCCGCGAGCGTTACCGCGATGCTAAACCGCTCCAGGGTGCACGCATCGCCGGCTGCCTGCACATGACCATTCAAACAGCCGTGCTCATCGAAACGCTGGTCGAGCTGGGCGCCGAGGTACGCTGGTCATCGTGCAACATTTTTTCCACCCAAGACC
>JBBIUD010000349.1:0-1570 GCA_037440485.1 Chlorobiota bacterium | reverse complement strand
AGCGCATCATCAATCTCCTCCGCGATGGCAAAAAGCTCGATCGGGATTTTTACACGGGCTTGACTGTTGACTTTCTCAACGAGGACTACAAGCGTGCGTATCGAACTGATCGGGACGAGGGAATCATCGTTACCCAGGTCCTACGCAATTCCCCTGCTGAAAAAGCCGGCATTGAAACCGGCGACATTCTTGTCGAGATTGACGGTATGGCTATTCATACCCGTGATGACCTTGACGTTGCAATCAATGATGGTGTTGTTGGGCAGACGCTGCGCGTGGTAATTGAACGCGATGGGAAACTCTTGTCAAAATCGCTGACACTTGAGCGTCGTCGGTAGCTCCCGATGGAATCACGCAGCATACTGGAAGCACACAACCTGGTGAAGGCATACAAGAAGCGGACAGTAGTCCAGGGTGCGAGCTATTCAGTTCGCCAGGGAGAATGTGTGGGTTTGCTCGGACCCAATGGAGCAGGGAAAACAACATCGTTCTACATGATTGTTGGGATGGTTCGCCCTAATTCTGGTGCAGTTGTGCTCGACGGTCAGGACATTACTCACGCGCCCATGTACAAGCGTGCCCGGCTTGGTATTGCATATCTGCCGCAGGAAGCATCAATCTTTCGGCGACTTACGGTCGAAGAAAACATCCTTGCAATCTTGCAACTACAGCGACTGTCACGCCAGCAGCGACAGCAACGACTCGAACAACTACTGGAAGAATTCGGCATCGCACATATTCGCAAAAGCAAGGGCTACATGCTCTCCGGTGGTGAACGTCGGCGCACAGAAATTGCACGCGCGCTTGCTTCCAACCCACGCTTTATCTTGCTCGATGAACCATTTGCCGGCATTGATCCCATTGCTGTCGAAGACATTATGAACATGGTTCAGCGTCTAAAGGAGCGAAACATCGGTGTGCTTATCACCGATCACAACGTCCACGAAACGCTCTCGATCACCGATCGAGCCTACATTCTCATCGAGGGGAAGGTTTTTTGCGCTGGTACACCCGAACAGATTGCTGCCAATCCCGACGTGCGACGGTTGTACTTGGGGCAGCATTTCTCTCTGGACCGTTACAGCGATGAACGTTGACGGCGGAGCAGATTTACCAGTATCACGCGATCACGCCAACCTATAACACCCATTGCCCATGCGGAAAGTAATGATCCAATGCTCATTGCTCCACCGCGGACAAGCATCACCGGAGGCAACACAGTCCACACAACAATGACAACAGCGCCAACGGTACAAAGCCACGCCAGAAGCCGCGCGATTTCTCGACCAAGCTCACGATAACCAGCGCGGACAAACAATAGCGCGGCGACTACACATGCAGAAAGGCTGGACAAGAGCTTAGCTATCAGTAGTCCCTGCACGTCGAATCGTGTAATGAGCCACCAATCGAAAATCAGCGAACCCGCTACAAGAGTACCGACCGCTGCTGTGGCAATGCGGAATTGCGATAGAAGCGAGCCATAGTGTTGCACAGCAAACAGTATCGCCGAGAAGGTGAATACCCACACCTGAAGTAAAAACTCCGTTGTGTGTTCGCTATAGGCACCACT
>JBBIUD010000348.1:0-1573 GCA_037440485.1 Chlorobiota bacterium | reverse complement strand
ACACTCCACTGCGATACCATCGAGGTCACCAACCCCTCCTCCGATACACTCTGGCTCGACGACATCGTGCTTGCCCGTAACGTCGAATGGTCTCTGCCCCAGCACCAACGTCCCCTTCGGCTCCTACCCGGTCAACGACACCTGCTGGTCGTCTGCTGGTACGCAACTGCCCACGGCTCCTACCACGACACGCTGTGCATCGTCACTCCCTGTGGCTCGGCATGCCTGCCCCTGCTACTCCAGACTCGTCCCACTCAATGGCGTGCCATCAGCCGCTGCGGCGTCGCCGTCGAAACTCCCATCGAAGTCGCCGACCAAGGGCAATCCCTCCTGCTGCAGACTCCGGCAACCGTGCGCGTCCGCGACTGCCTCGGACGCATCCTGCTCGAATGTCCCTCCGACGGGCAAACCGCCTCTATCCCGACGGCATCCCTGCTGCCGGGTCTCTACATTCTCGACCGCGATGGCTCCCCAGCACTGCTGCTGGTGCGGTGATCATTCGGTATCGATCGCGCTGCCGTAGAACGTCGGCAGCGCAAATAGGTGCGAACGCACTGCCGAAAAGAGTTGATTGCTTGAGAACACAATCCCGATGCGCCGGGTGTCGAGATTGTAGGCTATGTCCAAACGGAGGATGCCGCCTTCTTCCTGCCACTTGAGATTGTGGAGGCGAATGCCAATCCCTACGGCGTGGTGAAAGCGAGAGCGGGAAAATGCAGCGCCCTGCATCCAGACCGTGCCCCCATCGAGAAACGCAACACCACTGATACCAAAAATCCACAGCCGCCACGAGGGCAGCGCCCGAAGCTCCACGTTGTAGAGGAAACGGTTGTCGCCGACAAGCTGATTGAGTGCATAGCTACGCAGCCCGGCATCATTATCGAGCACCAGTTGGCGGAAAGCGCTCCAGTTCCAGACCGTTTGCTGCCAAAAACGTGCGACCAATAGCGAGGCTGCACTCAAGCGCCAATGCCCAAGGCCGTAGGACTCAATCGCGGTGTAGCGTGCCTGTCCGCGCTGGAAGCCGGATCCAGCACTGATTCTGCCAAACAAGTAGGCACGATCGTCTGCAAGGAACCCCGATTGTTCGGCTTCACCTCCGATGTAAAAGAGCCGCTCACCATCGCTGTTCATTGGGAGGAAGTAGCCAATCGTTGCAGCACCCCAGGCACCCACGGCAAGGTCCTCGACCAAATATCCATCCAGGCCACTGATGCGCCGAAAGCGCTGACGCAGCGAGCCCAGCGAAAGCAACACCCGCGCGCTGTTATCACCTGCTTGCCGGTATTCCGGTGCGATGCGGCGGACATTCTCCAGGCTAAGCAGCAGTGTTGCAAAAAGGCGGTCTTCGTTCTGGTCAGTTGTGCCGATGCTGAACCAACCGCTGGCACGCCGAAGGTGGAACGGAAGCAACTCGTAGCGCCCTGTTCCGCGCTGGTAATAAAAATCCGAGCCGAAATAGTTCAAGCCGCTGATGCTCCATGCAATCGGGGTGCGCAGCGTACGATACGGCTGGAGCAGGCTGAGCTGCTGCACCGTGCGGTAGCGATTGGCAAAGAGCATACCGCTCAGG
>JBBIUD010000347.1:0-1595 GCA_037440485.1 Chlorobiota bacterium | reverse complement strand
GACCCGATCATGACTCGAATGCCGAGGACTTTGCCATTGTCCGCTCAGTGTTAGCCGGGGAGACCAGCGCATTTGATCGGTTGGATCGAAAGTATCGCCGTCGGCTTTACGTGCTTATTCGCCATATCATCCGCAACGACACTGATGCAGAAGACCTTGTGCAGGATACACTGCTGAAAGCATTTCGTGCGCTGGATTCGTTTAAGCCTGAGTACTCATTCGAAAAGTGGCTCTTCAAAATCGCCTCGAATACGTGCATTGACTATCTCCGCCGCTCTCGCTTTGCACCTGAATCGCTCGATCTCCACGACAGCGACGACGACTTACCACCACGGCAGTATCCGGACCCCAATAGTCCGCGACCCGATGAAGTGCTCGAGCAAGCGGAACGGCGAGAAATCCTCCAGCGTGCGATTGCTGCGCTACCGGAAAAATATCGTATCGTCATTGAGCTGCGCCATGAAATGGAGCTCGACTACAACGAAATTGCCGAGCGCCTCAATGTACCGCTTGGAACGGTCAAGGCACACCTGTTCCGTGCGCGACAGCTTTTACTAAAAAAACTCGAACCATACCGACACCTTTTCGAACTATGATTGCACGATACTGCTATTGTCTGACAGTTACAGTTTGCGCTATCCTTCTCCTTGGATGCGGACGTCATCAAGCTGAGCAGCCTATCCTGCGGGTCTGGCATTTTTGGAGTGCACCACACCACAAGGCGGTGCTGGATTCGCTGGTCCATGAGTTTGAGCGTACGTACAACTGCCGCGTTGAGCTAACGCCCCTGAGCTGGAACGAAGGGAAAACAAAACTCATGGCTGCATTTAGCTCGGGTACTGCTCCCGATGTCCTCGAGCTGGGGTCGGACTGGATCGCACAGTTTTCATCGAGTGGTGTATTAGCGGAGCTGAAAACGGAAGACGTCGAACCGTCGCGCTGGCTTCCATGGGCACTTCCTCCGTGCCGTTGGGAGGGAAAATATTACGCCGTTCCGTGGGTGGTAGATAGTCGTGTGCTCTATGTCAATCTTGAGTTGTTTAACCGAGCAGGTGCTTCGATTCCGAACACACTGGACGAACTGCTCAACGTCTGCCAAACCATTTCCGAACGGATCGGCGTGGCGGCGTTCGGTGCAACAGGTGCCGATGAGCATCGCCTCTACAAGAAAATTTTGCCGTTGATGTGGACATTCGGCGGTGATATTCTCGACAGTGCCGGTCACTGCGTGCTTGCCTCGGAAGCAAACATTCGTGCACTGGAGCTCTATGCAGCTCTGTCACGGACAGGAATAATTGACACGCAAAAACAGCTCGACGCAGCGTTTGTACGGGGAGAGCTTGCAGTGTGGAATTCCGGAAGCTGGCTGATCGAAAAAATTCAAGGCGAAAATCCATCGCTCCGATACCGGACAATTGTAATGCCCGGCACAAGTCCGGGTGTGCCCGGCATTTCTTTTGCCGGAGGTGAATACTGGGCGATCGCGCAATCAAGTGCTAACAAAGACTGCGCGCTGGCATTCATCAAGTACATGACCAGCAAACCACAGTCATTGCGCTTCTGCCGGAGTATATCGGAAGCAGGCTTCCCCGCAC
>JBBIUD010000346.1:0-1625 GCA_037440485.1 Chlorobiota bacterium | reverse complement strand
GCTCTTGATACGCTCAATGATCCAGGGCTGATTCGCCTGCGCGAGCTGCGGCGTGCATACGTCCACGATTCCCTTGGAGCACAGCTTCTCGGCACAACCGATATTGATGGGCGCGGTATTGCGGGCATTGAGTTGGCCTGCGACTCCCTGCTGCGCGGCAGTACGGGAGTGCGCATCATGGAACGGATCGGACGCGGACGTCTGCGCCCCATGCTCGGTGAAGCATCAGAGACTGCCCGACCGGGTGCCTCGATTGAGCTTACACTCGACGCCGACCTTCAGCAGATTGCCGAACAACAGTTGGCACAGAGTGTTGCTACAACCGGTGCAGCCGCTGGCATCGTGCTCGCGCTTGATCCTGCCACGGGCGACATTCTCGCGTGTGCACACCAGCCCGCGTATTCTCATGTGCGGCGCAGCACAGCCGATGCACTTCGGCTGCGCGCCATTACCGACATGTACGAACCCGGCTCGACGTTCAAAGCCATCGTGGCAGCAGCAGCGCTGGCAGAAGGTCGTGCAGCGCCAGAGCAACTCTTCGACGGTTGCGGAGGTCTGCTCCGCACCGCCGACGGACGAACGATCACCGATCACGAGCCGCTGGGATGGTGTACACTCACTGATGCACTGGCGCATTCGAGCAACATTGTCTTTGCTGAATTGGCGCAGCGGCTCGGTGCACGCGCGCTCTACCGCTATGCTCGCGACTTTGGCTTCGGTATCCGCACCGACATCGAGCTGACCGGCGAAGCGCGTGGCGTGCTGCGTCTGCCCGCAAAGCTCGATCGTGGTGATGTCATGTTTATGGGATTTGGCTACGGTATTGCTTGCACACCGCTTCAACTTGCCTGTGCATACGCTGCAATTGCCAATGATGGCACACTCATGAAGCCGTATGTGGTGCGTCGCATCCTCGCTGCCAATGGTGACCTCATTGAAGAGCATGTGCCCCAGCGCATTCGCCAAGTTATCCCCCCAACAGTAGCACAGCAGGTGCGCTCGATGCTCCAACAGGTCGTCGAGCGGGGCACCGGCATCAATGCTCGAATCGAGGGCTTAGCGATCGCGGGCAAGACCGGCACCGCCCAGCAGTGGGTTGAGGGAAGCTATTCCAAACGCGACTACACTGCCTCGTTTGTCGGCATGGTGCCAGCAACCAAGCCAGCGCTGGTCATTGTCACCATGCTCGACCGCCCACGGAGCGACATTTATGGTGGGAGCACAGCAGCGCCACTCTTTCGCCGTATTGTCGAATCGCTGCGTGCGATGCCGCACCTTGCACGACGGTACAAGCTCTTCCGGCAAGATAGCAGTACTCCTCGGCAGCACGACAGTGTTGTTGTCCCCGATGTGCGCGGCTTGGACGTCGAACAGGCGCGGGCAATTATCAGCGCGCACCACCTCGATCCCGGTGGCACGGGATTGGATGCCGGACGCATCGTCGTTGCACTTGAGCCGTCCAGCGGCACCGTCGTCGAGCCAGGTCGGCGCGTTGAGCTTCGCACGATTGCAGCAGATTCAGTCGAGCATTGGTCACTGGTTAGCTTGCCGCTTCGCAATGCGATCGCCTGTGCACACCGACTCGGCGCATCGGTTCGCGTCCACGGTAGCGGCACCGTCGTCAG
>JBBIUD010000345.1:0-1665 GCA_037440485.1 Chlorobiota bacterium | reverse complement strand
ACTCCGGTTGGTCGAGCTGGCTGGGCAAATCAATCACGAACAGTTGCAGCGCTTTGTTGATCGCATTCGCCAGCGGTTTGGCGGGAACTTGGGCGGCAGACGTTTTGCACTCTGGGGTCTTGCCTTCAAGCCAAATACCGATGACGTTCGCGAAGCACCAGCTCATAAGCTGATTGCGATACTGTGTGCCGACGGGGCATCTATTTGTGCCTATGATCCCGAGGCGATCGAAACAACACGCAAAGTTCTCGGGGACCAAATCGAGTATGCGCCGGACATGTATACCGCACTCGACGGTGCCGATGCGTTGATCATCGCTACCGAATGGGCAGAGTTCCGAACCCCGGACTGGCAACGATTAAAAGAGCACTTGCGTGGAAACATTATTTTTGATGGGCGTAATCTATGGCAGCCCAATGAAATGCGGCAGCGTGGTTTTGAATACCATTCCATTGGACGCCAGACGGTTATCCCCTCGTGATGATGAACCGGTCATCGCGGCTTGAGGCAAAAAGAAAGGGCAATAGCAAAGGAGTGCTATGCGAATTCTTGTGGCGGAGGATAATCCCGTCACCGCAACCTACATCCGAATGGTCTTCGAGCGGTACGGGTGGTCGGTTGAAATCGCGCTCGATGGTGCGCGTGCCTTGGAGCTCATTGAACGCGAACGTTTCGACGCGGTTTTAGTGGACTGGATACTCCCGCGGTACGATGGAATTGACGTGCTTCGTGCGGTGCGACAGCAACCCTATTCAGTGCAGCCGTATGTGGCAATTGTGACGGTTGTTGATTCGGTCGCTGCCCAGCAATATTGCCTTGCTTGTGGTGCTAATGGATACTTTGTCAAACCGCTCGATCCGGAAATTGTTATTCGCAGTGTCGAAGATTACTATCGTTCCCTTGAGCAGTGAAAGCATTGGTACTCCGCGAGCCGGGTGTCCTCGAGATCGGCGACATTGAGCTGGGTCCGCTGCAACCCGGCTACGCACGCATTCGGATACACACAGCCGCACTCAACCACCGGGATGAATGGATTCTGCAGGGAAAGTACGCCAAGATTCGCTACCCGTCGGTTTTAGGGTCCGACGGTTGCGGCACCGTCATCGAAATCAATGCACCAGACCAACGCCTGCTCGGCAAGCGCGTTGTGATCAATCCGAACCAGCAATGGGGAGACAGCCAGAGTGCGCAGAGTGCAACCTATAGCATCCTGGGCATGCCATCGCAGGGCACGTTCGCTGAGCTTCTCGATGTGCCGCTCGATCGGTTGCATTTGGCACCGGAACACTTGACCGATGAAGAAGCGGCTGCTCTTCCACTTACAGGGTTGACGGCATATCGCGCTGTGTTTGTCCAGGGACAGCTAACAGGAGCCGACACAGTGCTCATTCCAGGAATTGGGGGTGGTGTGGCGCTCGCGGCGCTGCAATTTGCACACGCAGCCGGTGCAACCAGCATTGCTGTCACGAGCAGCGCAGAATGGAAACTCCAGCGTGCACGATCGCTCGGCGCACAGTTCGGTGTGCCCTACACTAAAGACGACTGGGCAGAGCAATTGCGCCGACAGATCGCAGGATTCGACCTTGCCATAGATGGAGCGTGCGGAGAGCCATTCAATCAACTGATAGCACTGGCGCGACCAGCAGCACGTATCGTCGTCTATGG
>JBBIUD010000344.1:0-1675 GCA_037440485.1 Chlorobiota bacterium | reverse complement strand
AAAAAAGGTTATGCCATCGCGGCTCGATGATAACCGCGCCACTGCTATCGGTACTAATCCACGCCTGACGAAGTTCGTGCACCGTGAATGCCAGTACGTTTGCACTGCTATCGCCAACAACGTAGCGATGCGGACGAATCAGCAACCGCGCACCGATGACGTCGGTCGGTTGAACCCAGCCGAGTGTATCGGGCAAAGTCGTAAATCGCAGCAGTGTTGCGGCGTGGAGCTCCGGCGTCCGTCCGATGAACAGGACACCCGCATTGAACAAGTAGGATGGCGTCGTTATGGGGCTGGCTGCAACAATCAGCGGTACTGTCGCCGAGCTGATCTGTTGGGCGCGAGCGGTATCGTAGATAACCACGTTGCCGACCTCAGTCGGCGGTTCATTGCAGGCGCACAGAAGCACTATGCACACCGCACCAAGAACGCGCCAAAGAGCAATCATCGCCCTGCAGCCGCGAGGATATCGTAGTAGATTGCCTGGTACTGGCGTGCGCTTTTTGCCCAGGAGAAGTCCTGGCTCATGCAGTTCTGCACCAACGCTGCCCAGTAGGTGGTTTTCTTGTAGAGAGCCAGCGCTCTCTTGATAGCAGCAAGGAAGTCATCGGCTGTGTAGGAGCGGAAGACAAATCCTGTACCCTCCCGTTTATCGGGATTGAATTCGGAAACGGTATCAATGAGTCCACCAGTTGCCCGCACGATCGGGACGGTGCCGTATGCCATCGAGTACATTTGGTTGAGTCCGCACGGTTCATAGAGCGAGGGCATCAGGTACATATCCGCACCGGCTTCGATCAGGTGCGCCAGCTCATCGTCAAAATCCAGCACGAGCGCAAGCTTGGTTGGATGCTTTGCAGCCAGCTTTTGCAGCGTTGCTGCCAGCGATGGATCGCCTTCGCCAAGAATGACAATCTGGACGTTTTCCTGCAGCAGTGTTGGCAATACCTCAACCAGTAGCGGGATTCCTTTTGCTTCGCCCAGCCGTGCGATGGTCGCCAGTATCGGCACTTTGTCTTCATGTGGCAGTTGTAGCCGATCGCGCAAGGCTTTTTTGTTGAGCGCTTTGCCTTCCTTCCAGGTGGTGCTATCGAAGTGATGCCGGATAAAGGGGTCGGTGGCAGGATTCCAGTGGTAGCTGTCAATGCCGTTCAAAATCCCATGGATGGTATGCTGGCGGAAGAGCGTGTGCAAGCCCCCGCTGATGTTTTTGTCTTTGGTGATTTCTTTAGCGTAGGTTGGGCTGACCGCTGTGATTGCGTCGGCAAATTCAATTCCGGCTTTTGTAAAGTTGAGCTGCTTGGCATGCGTGATGCGCGGATAGACGTGCGGCGGCAACCCGGTTTTTTCCAGACTCGTCGCCGGAAAAACACCTTGGTCGGCTGCATTGTGGATGGTGAACACCAGTCGCGTCCGCGCGAACTCTTTTGCATGCATCGTTCGAATGTATGCACCGATCAAGCCGGTCTGCCATGCATTGCAGTGGATAATATCGGGGAACCATCCAAGGAGTAAACACGTGGTCACCACCGACCGGTCGAAAAAAATAAAGCGCTCATCGTTATTATACGGCTCGCCCGTGATCGGATCGGCGTAGAGTCCTTTTTTGGAGTCGAAGTAGGTGTAATTTGTTGTAACGTATGCCTGGACTTTGGTGCGAGGATTCTGCATGGAG
>JBBIUD010000343.1:0-1723 GCA_037440485.1 Chlorobiota bacterium | reverse complement strand
AAATGCCAGAGCACGTCGGCCACCTTGCCCCAGAATGGCAAAAAATCAAAGCGATTCGAGAAAAGCCCATGCGAGGGGAATAGATACACAAACTCAGGGTTACACACAAAGGTTAGCGCAAGAGTAGCGACCCAAAACGTCGGGAGCGAGTAGAGCGCAAACAGTACAAACGTCGCTATTCGGTCCAGCAGTGTCCCGGAGCGTATGGCAGAATACACGCCCAGTGGAATGGCAATCAGATACGCAATAAACACCGCAGCAATATTCATCACCAGCGTAACAGGTAATCGCTCGCTGATTTTCTCTAGCACAGGACGGTTATCAATAAACGACACCCCAAAGTTTAGCTGCGCAATGTCGCCCAGCCAGAGAATGTATTGTTCGATAACGGGACGATCGAGCCGCATTTGTTTCCGCCAGAGTTCGAACGTCTCCTGTGTCATCACATTGCGTGCCGACAGAGCACCTTCAGCGCCGACACCTGCTTTGACGGCAGCGGGATCGCCCGGTGCAAGACGAGTTAGTCCGAACGCAATCAGGGTTATGACAAGAAACGTCGGAATAAACAAGATCACACGCTGAGCGATGTAGGAAAGCATTGCCACAATTGCTAAGATTCAACGGTGGCGAAATTACCGTCTGCTGGTGGCTGATGCCGACGGTGTGTATGGAAACGTGCATTCGCTTGCTCGGCGATTGCTTCGAACTCGGTGCGGTGATCGAGCAGGTACTGCTTTGCATCATCGTAATTATTGGGCACGCGACCATCGAGGATAGCTTGTTCGAGAGCCTCTTTGATTGCACCGACAGCGGGCGATGGCGGCAATGAAAACAGTTGCATGATTTCGTCACCCCGTACCGGAGATTGGAATGCAGCCAGTTGGTCGCGCTCTCGGACGTCTTGAATCTTACGATAGACAATGTCGTAGTTCGCCAGATACTCTTCCGCCCGACGGCGATTTTGCGTTGTTATATCGGCACGGCACAGCGTAAAAAGATCATCGAGCCAGTCGCCAGCCTGTACCGCCAATCGTCGCAGCGCCGAATCCGTTACACCTTCATCAACCAGTGCCATCGGTCGCTGGTGGAGTCGAACCAAGGTCTCCACATAGCGAAGGTGTTCGAGGGGGAGTTTTAGTCGCCGAAAGATGCGCTCCTGCCAGCGGGCTCCTAATTCCTCATGACCATAAAATGTCCATCCTACACCCGGCACAAATTTTTTTGTCTTCGGCTTGGCAATGTCGTGAACAAGCGTTGCAAAGCGCAGCCAGAGATTATCGCTGACGGCAGCAACGTTATCGAGGACTTTCATGGTGTGAAAGAAAACATCTTTGTGAGCATATCGGCGTTCACCCTCGGTTGCCAGTTCAACCCCAGCCAGGCGGTCGAGTTCAGGAAAAATGTAGCCGAGCAAACCAGTTTTATGGAGGATGATAAAGCCAATGCTTGGTTTGGAAGCTGCTAAGATTTTGAGCAGCTCATCGGTGATCCGTTCCTGCGAAACAATCGTGATCCGCTCAGCCATTTCCTTGATTGCCGCGAAGGCATCATCGGCAATGCGGAACTGAAGCTGCGCAGCAAACCGAGCAGCACGAACCATTCGGAGTGGATCCTCGTGGAAAGTCTGGTGCGGCGGACGCGGAGTTCGAAGCAGACGCTGCTCTAAGTCCGATAAGCCGCCAGTTAAGTCAAGAATCTCGCCTGCCGTTGGACCAAAGAGTGG
>JBBIUD010000342.1:0-1724 GCA_037440485.1 Chlorobiota bacterium | reverse complement strand
TTGCGATCTGACGCAACACTATCACCCAAAGAACGCCGTAAAAACTCGTGCATATCCAATTCCACAAAGAGCACCCCATCAAATCGCGAATGCGCCGTGGTTAGTAGAACATCGCTCTGGTTCTGCTTGTGTTGCGTTGCCATCATGAGGAAGATGCTAGCAGTATCGGGGCGGAAGGGAAAAACCTCGGAAGCAATAGCTGTTCGTTTCTGCTGCGCACGCGTGACAGCTTCCGCAAGTTCTGGGCGACTCAACAGGTCAAAACCCGTCAGTGCACTCCGCTTTGGGTACGGCACTACGTACAGAACTGGTGCATAGAGCGCACGCGTTCCCTTTGGGTGAAGATCATAGTCGTAGTACCGCTCTGACCGTGCGTAGAAGATGAATTCTCCCAATTCGCGATGACTGACCAAATTGGCGTAGCCGATACTCCGTATAGCAGGGTTGGATTCGGCTGGTACTGTTGAGTAAAGCTCGAATACATCACGCACTACTTGTACGCTATTGCGATAGAGCGCATCGAGATTCCGAAGCACATTCACGTATGTGTGACTTCCCTGTTCCAATCGCGTTACGACAGAGCTCACAGCCTTATCAAATTCCATCTGTCGCTTTGCTGCGAGGGAGTCGTCGAGCAATCGCATAACCCCATAGCTGATTGCGAGACCAACAACACCAATCGCTGCGACTTGTAAATATTTTGCCAGGGGCAATCGTTGCCGAATTAGTTTGCTATCAACGGTGCTGGCAGTGTACATTCCGTCCTAACCTGTAACAGTGTTGACGGTTAGTGTATCGGCACAAAACATAAAAAGTGTAGCACGACAGCTCTGTGCTCATTGTTGCGCCAAGTAACGGATGCTATGTGCCGCCGATGGTAAAGGAGGCTCGCCCAGCGAGAAGTAAAATGATCTGGCTCCCCTTGCTCTACTGGACCACAGTAATTTCGACGCGACGATTTGCCACGCGCCCTTGCGGAGTTCGGTTGCTTTGAATAGGACTACGCGCCCCCATACCGGATGCTAACAGTCGTTCTCGTGGAATTCCTTTGCTCATCAGGTACCGAACGACCTGCAATGCTCGCTCATCGGACGCGCGCTGCGTTTCGGCAGGTGTCCCCCCAAAGTTATCAGCGTGACCAACGATACGCACTTCTGCACGTGGATTCTGCCTAAGATAGTCGGCTACTGCATCGAGGTAGCGACGCAATTCATCGGTCAATGCAGTATCGGTTGGCGATCGGTATCCAGTGAAGATTTGCAATTGATTCGGAACAACACGTGGTAACGGTGGCGGAGCTGCCGGTGTAGTTGTTGGTGCTGGTGGTGGCACGATATCTGCCGCCTGCTCCATCGTCGGCAGCAGAGTGGCGATGTACAGACCTTGGGTAGGTTGCACTGCCAGGCGAACATTCGGGCTTGCTGCCATGGCAATTGGTGGTGGTGCTGTCTGTGGCGCATTCGGATCGCGGGGCAAGATTGTCTCGGTAACAACATCTTCGCCGAATGTCAGGCTTGCCCCACCGCGAAGGTACACGCTATTCCAATTCGAGCCATTCTTTGAATAACTCGTGGAGCCAACGTGCAGCGTCAGAAACGGTGTCAGCGTCATGCGCCAATTGCCAATCAAGCCAGCAAACAGGTCCCACCCTGCACCAATATGACCGCCAACGCGCAAATAATTCGGCTGGAAACCAACTCGCCGTTGTACATCAATCCGTTCGT
>JBBIUD010000341.1:0-1737 GCA_037440485.1 Chlorobiota bacterium | reverse complement strand
GATTGACTTGCCGGCATCTTCTTCCATGTGAATTCGGGTGATGCCGATCTTTTTGGTGGTTCCATCGTCGCGTTCGATTTCGACGCTGCCGCCGTAGCAGATGGGGTCCTCGTACTGCGAGATTTGGTATCCTTTCGGCAGGTCAGGGTAGAAGTAGTTTTTGCGTGCAAAGCGCGAACGCTGCCGAATCCGACACCCTGTCGCGATGCCCATGCGAAGCGTCATGTCAACGACGGCACGGTTGAGCACCGGCAGTGCACCGGGATGCCCCAAACACACCGGACAGACGTTGGTGTTTGGTGCAGCGCCGTACTGCGTCGAACAGCGGCAAAAAGCCTTCGTCGCTGTCAGCAACTGGGCATGGACTTCCAGCCCGATGACGGCTTCGTACCTTGTGTCGAGCAAAGTCTGCATAGCTTCGGTACAGGTGAGGCAATTGTCTAATACCAGCAGCGGTGCACCGCAAAAGTACGAATCGCAGCACGGCGGGACCGATGGTGGTGCGTAACTTCGCTGAGATTCTAATCTTTGCTGTAGGTGCCGATGAAACGCCTCTATCGCTTGGCTATTCTCGCAGCAGTAGCGCTTGGTTGTGCCGGGGTTCGCGAACCGATGGCTGGACCGGATGCACCGCCACCACCCGATTATGCCCCTGTTTTCGTATCGCGCATCCAACCCTACCACCCAACTGTGCCCGCACCTTTTCCATTTATCACCCGTGCACAGTTGACCGGCAGCCGGAGTGTACGCATCTATGCCCACGTCCTTGATTCCAGCGGCGTGCTCTACACCGGCATCGGCTCGAAAGAGTGGCAAAAGATGATCTGCGAGGTTACCGGCGAAATCCAGGGGCGCACGATGCGGCTCCCCTACCGTATCACCGAATACACGGCAGCGTCCACCCAACCGATGGCAATTGCACTGGTGCTTGACCACAGCGGTTCCATGGGTGATCAGCGTGCCTATGCATTACAGGATGCTGCACGCCGTATCATGACGCAAAAACGACCAACCGACGAACTGGCTCTCATCAAATTCGATGGTCATGTTGAGATCGAAGCGTTGCCGACCGCCTCGCAAACGGAGTTACTTCAGCGTTTTCGTCGTGCGGGCCTACGGGGTTTTGGCGGTTATACCGCAATCGTTGATGGTGCCCAAGCCGGTCTGGATGCACTCATCGCAAGTCGCGCACCGAACAAAGTCGTTCTGGTTTTTACCGATGGCTACGACAATAGCTCGCGTGTGTCCATGGATTCTCTCATCGCTCGCGCGCGAGCACTGCGCATACCCATATGCACCATTGGCTTCGGCTATAACATTGACGAGGCTTATCTCCGAGCAATCGCGACTGAAACGGGTGGCTTCTACCAGCGCATCTATCAAACCGCTGAATTCGACGCAGTGCTGCCAAGCATGTATATGCTGCTGGAGCACTTCCTTGCGCTCGATGTAGAGTTGCAAGACTACGGCATTCACCATATACGCATCAAGCTCTGTCCGCCGAAACCTGCTGTGGAGCGCATTGCTGAGCTGACCGTTGATAACACCCCCAACATCGGCACTATTGGTGTTATTTCGGTCTATTTCGATGTGGATAAAGCCGAGCTAAAACCTGAATCGAAACCTGCGCTCGATAATATCGAAGGACTTCTACGCGCCTATCCAGCGATGGTCATCGAAGTGCGCGGACATACTGATAGCACAGGCAACAGTGACTATAACCTCCGACTCTCTGAG
>JBBIUD010000340.1:0-1763 GCA_037440485.1 Chlorobiota bacterium | reverse complement strand
ACGAACAACACCCGTCCCGCTTGCCTCCAACACCGACCCATCCCCAACGGTCAGCGTCTGGTTCTCGTTGACACCGCTCTTGACCGAATCAAACGGTATCGCCGCGCGCAACAGGCCACCGCTGACGTAGAGCGAGTCTATCCGCAAGCTGCTGATGTAGGCTGTGTCGCCGCGTACAAAGTCTACAAGCACCGAATCAAACCGACCAACGCGGGCGCGAATGGAATCAGCCGTCAGCGTGTCGCTCCAGATGCGATCAGCTGTCAAGCGTCCGATGTCGAGCGAGTCCAGCCGCCAGGTCCACTCCGGCGTCTGCCCAGCACCTTTGCTCTTGAGAAGCTGTCCGCTAGTGCCCGCATTGCCGTTGGTCTCCAGCGGGGCATTGGCGCCCGTCAGGTTCACTCGGTTTGCCCGAACTACACCTGTCCCGCTTGCCTCCAACATCGAACCATCCCCAACGGTCAGCGTCTGGTTCTCGTTGACCCCGCTTTTGACCGAATCAAACGGAATACCACCAACAATGTATTGCGCTTGTAGAGTATCAGTGGTTACTGTTTGTGCAGTGATTGCACGCGAGGTAAGGCGTACAATTTCTAGTGAGTCAAGTTGTTTGGTCCATCGTTGGGGTGCTCCACTGCCACTGCTGACGAGCACTTCGCCTGGCAAGCCTGCATTACCACCGATGAGGAGTTGAGCAGATGGTCCTTCCAGGTATAACCGCACACCGTGGATATTGCCGGCGCTATCAACGTAAAACTCCGAATTCGGACCGACAGCAAGCCAACCAAGTGGCGATGCTGTCCCGATACCAAGCCAGCCTTGTTCGGTCAAACGCATGCGTTCGCGCGCATCCGTTTTGAAGATGAGCGGTCGTGCATCAACGGTCCCCAGAAAGTGTCTGCTCGGGTCGGTACCAGCATTGCCCACTAACGCCCAGTCGCCACCCGATGGATCTCCGTAGGTGATAAACTGTGCCCAAACGGGTACTATGCGATCCCCAACATTCATTTCAATACGATTTGTCGTCGTATTGAACACGAGCAAACCATGTGCGGGGAACACAATAGCATCTCGTTGCTGCTGGGTAAGTCGGGGAATAAGCATCCCGCGCGGTCGCGACAGCGCATCAATGCTCACATCTAGCACTGCCGAGGAATCTGGGCGCGTTGTGCCAATGCCAACATTTTCATCGGGAGTGGCGAGCAGCGTTCCGCTCGCAGCCAGCAGAACACCCACTGCTGCCACCTGCCACATCGCGAATCTTGAACGCATGGACATACACTATCCGTGTGGTATTGCAACACCTGCCGCTATCAGAGTACTTGAGCGACAGTGGAAGTATCGTCCTGGATACTGCCAACTTGAACGGCATAAACTGTGCCAAGAGAAAACAGAATAACTGTTTAGCTCCACTCAATAGCCTCAAACGCTCCTGGTGCGATCACATATCAACACCCTGCACGCACTCGTGGTATCCACCTAAAGCGAAGAGAGAAGCAATACTAACCCGCGGTATCGTGTGCAAACCTCCCTTTCCTGTTACGCTGAATACTTTGGCGATGGTCATGCCCTGTCATGCTGTGTCATACCGAACTTGTTTCAGCATCTGATTGCGTTTTCGATTGTCATGCCGAACTTGTTTCGGCATCTGGAGACCCGGAAACAAGTTCAGGGTGACCAGCAGCAAAGCGTGGTGATGCTAGCAAAGCGTGCACATGCTCCCTCAGCGTCATGCTGAACTTGCTTCAGCATCTGGAGACCCG
>JBBIUD010000339.1:0-1779 GCA_037440485.1 Chlorobiota bacterium | reverse complement strand
TCGTCCCAGCAAGTAACAGCTAGCGATGCCATCTTGGTTGCACATTTCCAGCGTGGTATGGAGTATTTCCGCGCAAAGGACTACGACAACGCGCTCAAGTATTTCGCAGCAACACGGGTGCGCCGATCGCCGGTCTTCGATGGTGCCAAGCGGCTCTTTGATCTACTCAACATTCGCCAGCAAAAACTCCAGCAAATTTCTCAGATGTCTGCTGCATCTACCGACAGTGCTCGCCGTATTCGTGCATACACCGAATTCGAGCTTGGCCGCGCTCATCAGGAGCTGGGCAATAGCGATAGTGCAGCAGTGTGGTACCGCGCTGCCATTGAGCATGCACCACCATCCGATACGATTCGCGCGCAATTTCTCTATGCCTACGCACGATTAGAACTGAACCGTCAGCCCCGCATAGCTGATTCGCTCTTGCAGATCATTTTCGATCACTACCCATTCACCGAATACGGACAACATGCCAAGCAGATGTTAGGCTTTACCGACTACGCCGTCGTTGATACTGCTGCGGAATTAGTCTCCAGTGGCGAACACTTACGCCGTGCTCAGAACTACAGTCTGGCACTCGAGCAGCTTGCAAAAGCGGCAACGCGCTATCCAGCGCATCGCTTGGCAGCACGAGCGCTCTACTTGATTGGCTGGACGTGGGAAAATAATCTGGCTAATAACGATAGTGCACTCCACTACTACTTGCTGCTTGTTCGAAACTATCCTTCCAGCGAGTATGCAAAAGATGTATCCCGAAGTGTCGCTGCTGCAATGGTGCAGCGGGGCGGCAACGTTCCGCCATGGTTGAAAGATGGGCAGGATACAACAGGTCAATCATCTGGAGCAACGCCTAAACAGAATTCTGCACCATCGCCAACACCAGGATTGCAGGTACCTACGTTTCAGTCTCAGCCGACACCATCGGTGCCATCACTGAACCCGTCATCACCACCGCCACCAGGTGCAGTGCCTCCGCCACCGCCGGACCCGATGCTTGCTCCACATCAGCAACCGCCTGTTCCACCGGGGTCTGACGACGTACCGCCCAAACCTTGAGCTGGGGAAGATTGTTGCTTTACTTGTTGCTTTGATGCTGCGTTGATGTCCGACGCTGCACGCGCAATCCCGGTTCGAGCAACCTGTTCTATTGCTGCGACTGCTTGAGCAATCATGTTTTCTGCAATTGGAGTTTCTTCTGGGCGAAACGGCGCTAGGACGTAATCAACAAGCTCACCCTGCCTAAAATTGCGACCGATGCCACAGCGTAGCCGCCAGAATTGATCAGTTCCCACCTCTTCGATAATCGAGGCAATTCCGTTGTGACCACCATCAGATCCACCAAGCTTGAGATGGATACGTCCCAGCGGAAAATTGTACTCATCAACAATGGCGATAAGGCGATCAGGCGAGAGACCATGCAGTCCCAGAAGTTTCCGTGCGGCAATGCCCGATCGGTTCATGTATGTCGTCGGGAGTGCAACCAGAATCTCCTTGCGGGCATAGCGAACAACCGACTGCAGCCATGGACCGCTGGCAGGACTGAACGTACCGCCATGCTTGGTTGCGAATTGTTCAGCAATGCGATAGCCAATGTTGTGCCGTGTTGCGGCGTACTCTGGACCAGGATTGCCTAAGCCAAGAATGATCCAATCAATGCCCATGGGTTGTTGTAGAGAGTGCGCAATGAATCAAGCATCGCAGCTTCGTGGATGCTGCCGTTGTTGCCGACAAGACCTCGACGTGCGAAAGGGGTTGGAGTGGCATGTGTTCGGTGAGTGT
>JBBIUD010000338.1:0-1798 GCA_037440485.1 Chlorobiota bacterium | reverse complement strand
CAAGCCGCCGGACGGTGCAACCGCGAGGGTAAGCGCGAGCGCGGCCTGCTCGTTGTCTTTTCCCCACCGCGCCGAGCTCCTGTAGGCTTGCTGCGAAAGGGCGAAGACGCAACTGGTGAGCTTATGCGAACCCACCCCACCCTTGAGCTTACACCCTCTATGTTCGAGCGTTACTTTCGCATGTTCTACCGACGCGTCAACACGTTCGATAAAGCACGGTTTGAGGTGCACCTTGTCAGCGAGTCCAGCCAATTTATATTTGCCTTTCGCGAGTTTGCCGAACAGTTCTCCCTCATCGAGGACGGCGCTCAGGAGAGCGTTATCGTGCGCTACCGTGACCCGGACTTCCCGGAGCATTCCAACGAGCACCTGCTCGAGCGCCTTGCCCGTGGGGATGTGGACCGTCAACTCCTGCGACGGCTACAACGCTATAGTGTTACTCTCTACCGCACGGAGATTGAGTATGCCGCCCAGCGTGGCTACATCACACGGTGCAATGGATACTGGGTGCAAGAAGTAGAGCATTTCTATGCTCCAGGCATCGGCGTCCAGCTCGACGACAGATTTGATTATGTAGTTTAGTTCACAATATGTGGCACATTTTTAGTGAGGGCTTGATGCAAAATCACAAACCATTTTGCCTTGAGGTGTGGGGTGACTATGCGTGCTTCACACGCCCCGAGTTGAAAGTGGAACGCTATAGCTACGATGTTCCGACTCCATCGGCTGTACGCGCAATCTTCGAGGCAATTCTATGGAAGCCCGCTATCCGGTGGCGTGTCGATCGGATTGAGGTTCTGGCTCCAATTGCATGGGCTTCGATACGGCGTAATGAAATTTCAAACCGTGCCAGTCCGCGCTCCAGTGGGATCTTTATCGAAGACTACCGATCACAACGTGCAGCAATCGTATTGCGGGATGTACGCTATCGCTTCCATGCTGTGCTGGAGTATATCCCACCCGACCAACGCCCGGCACAGCGCCACTCTGAGGAGATACCGGTTGCCCTAGACGAAAACGTCCCCGCCGATGAATCACCCGGTAAGTACATCGCCATGTTTGAGCGCCGCGCTCGTAAGGGACAATGCTTCACGCAGCCCTATTTAGGGTGCCGCGAATTCACCTGCTTTTTCCGCCTCGTTGACGACGTCGCTGCGGAACCAGCACCCATTCCTGAAACCCGCGACCTGGGCATTATGCTCTACGACCTGGACTTTTCCAATCCGGAAGACCCACAACCAATGTTCTTCCGCGCGCGCATGGTAGACGGTGTCATTAAAGTCCCATCACCAACCAGCATGGAGATACTGCGATGATCCTGTCTGCACTCTACGAGTACTACCAACGAAAAAGCCTGGCAGCCCCTGGTGCAATGGCTCCCTTCGGATGGGAATGGAAGGAAATCCCGTACGTCATCGTTCTCACGCAGGACGGGAAGCTTGCTGCGATCGAAGACACGCGCGAGGGCAAACGAGCACGCAAGTTCCTCGTGACCCAAGGTGTCAAACGCGCCGCGGGTATTCAGGCATATCTCCTGTGGGACAACATTGAATACGCACTTGGTGCTAATCCCCGTCAGCGGTCCGACATTGACGACCGTCATGCTGCATTTCGCCAGCGTATCGAGCAGGAAATTCGCCCCCTCCAGATCCCGTCAGCCGAGATACTCTTGCGATTCCTCGACAGCAACCCGATTCGGCAAATCGAACAATCGCAATACCGCAATCTCTGGGACCAAATGTTTCAGGAAAATCCCTTCGTCGTCTTTCGGATCGAAGGATTCAAGCATGACACAATT
>JBBIUD010000337.1:0-1809 GCA_037440485.1 Chlorobiota bacterium | reverse complement strand
CGCAAAGGACGTCGCCAGAGTATCGGCATCAATAAAGCCACGGGATCGGTAGTAGCGGATGATCGCCGGTATGTCGCTGTCAAAGAATTTCTTTCGATCGAATGCTGCCGACCGCCAGAATTGCCACCATTTCTTGGGTTTATTTTCCTCCAGCGCTGAAAGGAGTTCATCCTGAGAGATGGCAACCGCGCCATCGAACGTTACACTCCCGACAGTGTACTGCTCTCCTTCGTTGATGGTAACGATGACGTCAACGTAGCCGGGCACCTTTGCGGTTGCGGTGTCAACATGTACATCGGCAAACAGGAGTCCTTCTTTTTCGTAGAGCTTGAGTATGCGCTGTCGAATGAGCGCGACTTCGTGGTACGGGAGTAATTCACCCGTTGCTTTTCCCACTGCTTCTTTGATTTTTTCGAGGCTAATTTCTTTGTTCCCGTGTATTTCTACTGCATTGAAACGCGGCACTTCGTGGACAATGATCTTGAGGAACACACCGAGCGATGTGACTTTGTCAACGATGATGCGGACGTCGGAAAATTGACGCCGTTGCCAGAGATTACGGATCGCTTGTTGAAGGATGTCCGAACGTGGATCGAGTCGTTCCCCAACACGGAGCTGAGCGATGGCAAGGATTGTTGCCTCGTCAACAAAACGATTACCCTCAACGGTCACTCCTGCAATGCGTGGGGCATCCTGTGCGATTACATTCTTCGCACAGAAAACAAGCAGTGACACTGTACAGAAAACAGCAATCCTCACCGGCGATTGGTTAAGGAGTCGAACAGTTGCATGAGGTAGTCTCGATAGGTCGCAGCGTGCGTGGTGTTTTGCACCTGGTCTCCTGTCAATCCAAAACGTCGCTCACGACGTGCATAGTCAGCGAGTGCTTGGTAGTATTCTCGCCGACGGAAATCGGGCCAGAGTGTTTGCGTAGAGTAAATCTCTGTGTAGGCTAATTCCCAGAGCATGAAATTGCTGACGCGTAGCTCTCCACTTGTGCGTATGAGCATATCTGGCTCCGGCAAAAGATTTGTTGAAAGGTACGTTGCAAAACGCTCTGCATCAATATCTTCAGGCGAGAGTTTCCCGCGTCGAACATCGAGCGCAATGAGCTGAACTGCATGCAAAATATCCCAGCGACCACTGTAGCTCAGGGCAAGTGTGAGCACTAACCCAGTATTGTGTGACGTTCGCTCGATCGCAGCGTTGAGGATGCGCTGCACCCGTTTAGGGAGTGCTGTCAATTTGCCGATCGCGTTGATACGAACATTGTTGTTGTCAAGTTCATCTACTTCGGCTCGGAGGTAGTGCTCCAGTAGTCGCATAAGTGCATTGACTTCCGCTTGCGGTCGTTTCCAATTTTCCATGCTGAACGCATAGAGTGTCAGGTAACCAATTCCTAACTCAGCGGACGCTTTGACAATGTCCCGGACGGACTCAATGCCCTCGCGGTGTCCAGCAACACGTGGTAAGTTACGCTGGTGCGCCCATCGCCCATTTCCATCCATAATGATGGCGACGTGTCGCGGCAACCGATTGAGTTGGTGGAGTACGTGTTGAAATTCAATATCCTCCTGGGTGCGTTCGCTCAGCCACTGGTCGGGTTTTCTGTTCATGGACTATTGGTTCCTGCAATTCATGGTTGCGAAAATAGCGCAGACATTACCAAGGGTGTGTCACGAAATAGGCTGGCTATTCGTGCCTAGGCTGTATATTTGCGCGACTGTAGGAACACCGCCTGCCATTCGATGGCAGTTGCAAGTGTTCATACACGCCGGATTGGAGGAGTAACCACAATTGTAAGGTTCT
>JBBIUD010000336.1:0-1811 GCA_037440485.1 Chlorobiota bacterium | reverse complement strand
ATGACCATCAACAAAGTCTGCGGGAGTGGGCTAAAGTCGGTGATGCTTGCCGATCAAGCAATCCGCTGTGGCGATGCAGACGTCGTCGTCGCTGGCGGGCAAGAATCCATGAGCAATGCGCCGTACCTCCTCCCGAAAGGACGCACCGGCTATCGCTACGGACATGGTCAGGTTCTCGATTCGATGTTGCTCGATGGACTCACCGATGCCTATGAGCCCGAGCCAATGGGAGTCTTTGCTGACCGCTGCGCTGCAGCGTGTGCTATCTCCCGAGCTGAGCAGGATGAGTACGCTATCGAAAGCTACCGCCGCGCTATCCGCGCACAGCAGGAGGGACTCTTTGCCGACGAAATTGTGCCTGTCACAATCGGCTCGGCGAAAGGTGAAACCACGATCGCACTCGACGAAGAACCGCAGAAAGTCAAATTCGAAAAGATCCCACAGCTCAAACCAGTCTTTAGCCCCGACGGCACGGTAACAGCGGCAAATGCCAGCTCAATTGACGACGGTGCGGCAGCGCTAGTCCTTGCCAGCGAGCAATGGGCTGCAGCGCACGGCAAGAAACCCCTTGCACGCATTCTTGCGCAAGCAACGTTCGCCCATGCCCCCGAAGATTTCAACACAGCGCCGATCTACAGTATCCAACGACTGCTGGCGAAAGCAGCAATGACCGTAGATCAGGTTGACCTGTTTGAAATCAACGAAGCCTTTGCCGTAACCGCACTGGCTGCAAAGCGTGAGCTTGGTATTCCCAGCGATAAGCTCAACGTCCACGGTGGAGCGGTCGCGCTCGGTCATCCAATTGGTGCCAGCGGTGCACGGATACTGACAACACTGCTCTATGCGCTGCGACGCTACGGCAAGCGGTACGGTGTTGCAGCCCTCTGCATTGGTGGTGGTGAAGCCACCGCAGTCCTGGTCGAACTGCTCTAAGCCAGCAACAGCGCAATGAGTGCTTACCATCGTGTTACTCTCATTCGTGGTGATGGAATCGGTCCAGAAATCACCGACGCCGTCGTTCGCATTGTCAATGCTACGGGTGCTCCCATTGAATGGGAGGAGGCACCTGCAGGACTGGCGTGCTACGAACAACTCGGCACACCGCTTCCAGCCGAAACGCTCGAGTCTATCCGACGCAACGGTGTTGCTCTCAAAGGTCCAACGACAACGCCAGTCGGCACTGGGCATCGCAGCGTCAATGTTGCTATTCGCACTGCGCTCGATCTTTTTGCAAACGTGCGCCCTGCTAAATCACTGCCGGGGATCGTCACGCGCTTTGGAAATGTGGACGTGATTGTCGTCCGCGAAAACATCGAGGATACCTATAGCGCGATCGAGCACCAGCAAACCGCCGACGTTGCGCAAACGCTACGCGTCATCACCCGTCAGGGGAGCATTCTTGTCCATCGCTATGCGTTCGCGCTGGCGCGTCAGCTTGGTCGTCGCCGTGTAACGTGCGTTCACAAAGCCAACATCCACAAGCAAAGCGATGGGATGTTCCTGGAATGCTTCCGCCAGGTTGCGCAGGAATATCCCGACATCATTGCCGACGACATCATTGTGGACAACGCGTGTATGCAATTGGTCGTCCGGCCGGAGACGTTTGATGTTCTGGTTTTGCCTAATCTGTTTGGGGATATTGTCAGTGATTTGTGTGCGGGTCTGGTTGGAGGGTTAGGCGTTGCGCCTGGCGGGAATATTGGTCGCCGGCATGCGGTGTTCGAAGCTGTACACGGTTCGGCGCCAGACATTGCAGGCAAAGGCATTGCCAATCCGACTGCATTACTGTTGTCGGCACTGCAAATGCTCGA
>JBBIUD010000335.1:0-1830 GCA_037440485.1 Chlorobiota bacterium | reverse complement strand
CGATTACACTCTCCCAGCCTGATGATACATGGCAGGGCTTGCGAGGACGTGTTACCGATCATCTTGCCTCGATTGCATTCGATGAGCAGAGCTACTTTTATCTCTGCGGCGGCAAGACAATGCTCGATGATGTTCGGGCATTGCTGAAAGATCGTGGTGTCCCTCCTTCGCACATTCTGACAGAACAATTTCATGCATAGCACGCAATGCAACCAGTTCTGACTCCGGAGCAGATGCGTTCAGCCGATCGCGCTGCTGTTGAGCAGTACGGTATCCCATCGCTTATTCTGATGGAAAACGCGGCACGATCGGCAGCCGAGATTATCCGACGGCTCTATCCGACGGATCGGCGTATTGTGATTTTGTGTGGGAACGGCAACAATGGAGGGGATGGCTATGCACTCGCTAGGCATTTGCTCGGCAGTGCGGACATAAGCATTGTGTCGTGCAGCCCGAGCGAACGCATGACCGAAGAAACTGCAGTCAATGCCCGTGCATGCGAGATGCTGGGCATACCCATAATTCCGTGGCGTGCTGACCATCGCTCCGAAGAAGCACTTTCAGAGGCTGAGCTCATCGTTGATGCTCTGCTCGGTGTCGGTGCACAGGGAGCACCACGCGAGCCAATTGCCTCGCTGATCGAGCATGCCAATCAACGTCCAGCATGGAAAGTTGCGCTCGATGTACCCTCAGGACTCGATGCCAAAACGGGATATGCTTATACGCCATGTTTCCGAGCACACTGCACGATCACCATGGGCGCGCTCAAGACAGGCTTATTCCTTGCTGATGCGCCTCAGGTGGTCGGACAAATCGAAGTTGCGTTCATCGGTGTCCCACAGTCGCTGATCGATGAGAGCGCAACAACGTGGCTCCTCAATCCAGATGATCTTTCCCGGATATATCGCCGACGATCGAAGCGCACGACAAAATTTGATTACGGTCGAGTGCTCATCATTGCTGGGTCTGAGAGCATGCCAGGGGCTGCAGCTCTCTGTGCAAATGCTGCTGTGGCTGCAGGTGCTGGGCTTGTCGAGTTGATAACACCGCACATTCATAGCGCGCTAATGCCAGAGGTCATGCCGTACTGTTACCAGCGTTCCTGCTTCGACAGCGAGGCGTTGCCGTTGATCCGTGAGCGAATGCAGCGTGCAACAGTTGTTGCGATCGGACCCGGGCTCGGCGCCGATCGGTCAACAATCACCATGGTGCAAGAACTGCTGAACAATTCGAGAGGCACACAGCGGTTTATCCTCGATGCGGATGCATTGCGAGCGATTGACCAAGCGTCGAATCTTAGTGGAATCACACTGACACCACATCGCGGCGAATTTGCTCGCATACTCAATCTTTCACACCAGCAGCTCGGCACGGAGGTTTTCGACCATGCACAGCAGTTTGCTCGTCAAACGGGTGCTACCGTTGTACTCAAGGATTTTCCCATTCAAATTTGCGATGGACACCAGCGGTACTGGTGGGCGCTCTACAACCCATCTCTTGCCACTGGTGGAACAGGAGATGTGTTGACCGGCATTATTGCTGCGCTGTGGTCGCAGGGATATTCTCAGTGGGATGCAGCGTGGATGGGTGTTTTGCTCCATGCGAATGCTGGGGTAGTGGCTTCGCAGCAGCATGGAGAACTTGCCACTCGCGCATCGCACTTAATCGAGGCACTCAGCGTTGTCAGTCGAACACTTTCGACAGCATAATGAGCCAGCTACAGCGCTGGGCGAACCTATTGCCCCTGATAACATTGAGTGTTGTAATCGTTATTGCTTCAAGTCAACCTGCCGTACTGCCTCAGCCATTTACGTTAGCGGATAAGTTTTA
>JBBIUD010000334.1:0-1851 GCA_037440485.1 Chlorobiota bacterium | reverse complement strand
TCAATCCCGCGAAGAATGGATTGAACGTCGAGCAAGCCCGACTGCGCACTCGAAGCTAAGTCTATTTGCGTGACATCGCCGGTGATGATCGCTTTGGACCCCTGACCCAAACGGGTAAGAAACATCTTCATCTGTCCGATGGTTGTGTTCTGGGCTTCGTCGAGTATAATGAAGGCATTATTGAGGGTTCGTCCGCGCATGTAGGCAAGCGGGATGATCTCGATGATTTGCTTTTCGTTGAGACTTTTGAGTTTCTCCGGTGGCACCATATCGGAGACAGCGTCGAGCAAGGGGCGCAAGTAGGGATGCACTTTTTCGAACAAGTCTCCGGGTAAATAACCGAGTGATTCACCCGCTTCGACAGCTGGGCGTGTCAAGATGATACGCTGGACCTGGTTAGCACGCAACGCAGCAAGCGCCATAGCAACGGCTAAGTATGTTTTGCCGGTTCCCGCTGGACCAATGGCAAAGACAACATCGCATCGCATAACTTTTTCGACATATTCGCGTTGCCGGGCTGTGCGCGGACGAACAGGGTCTTTGCGTCCCCAAACTATGACATCGCTGGCGACAGTCGAAGTTGCTGCGTGCGGTTGGTAAGTAGTCGGAAGTGCAGTATCATCCACCAGCGCGATGATTTCTTCAACATCGCTTGGAGTGAGAACGCCTTTCCGTTTGAGGACGTAAAGCATCTCGTTAATGACATGTTCTAATTGTCGTATCTCGTCGGGTGCACCGCGAAGGGAAAGAGTGTTGTTCCGAAATACGATGGTGGCGGGAAAGCGGCTTTCCAGAAGGTGCAAGTGTGCATCGTTCGCGCCGAGCAATGCTGCAGGGTCAGCTTCGCCGATTTTGATTCTACGTTCGATGTACTCCATCAAGTGCTGCAATGGTAAAACATGCTCGTTGGGACAAAATATACAACGAAAATCGGGCATTGCGCATGTAATGCCCAAAAGAAAGGCAACGGGCACATCGCCCGAGAAGGGAATGTGCCCGTGGATGAATGGATGACACTAACACCAAGCACTTAGGGTTTTGCTGCACCACGCTCGGACTGTTCCGCAGCGGGTGATTCCGGCTGTGCAGTTGGTTGTTGTGCTTGTTCTTTGGCTGCCATGGCTTCGCGCTTTTTCCGCCAATAGCGCCGCTCAGCACGCTTTTCCTCGGGAGTAAGTGGACCAGGCGGTGGTACATTCAGCTCCCATCCAGGCTGGATGATGTCTGGATTCCGAATCAAATCAGTATTTGCCTGCCAGATTTTGGGCCAGTGGAACGGATCGCCGTACACATCACTTTGACCAGCAATATTCCAGAGACAGTCTTTCGATTCGCTCCAGGGGCGGACGACGTATTTGCCTTTCCAGGCTGGCTTGCGGTCTATGAGTGATTGAATGTCGCGCCGTGCAGCGATCATCCGATCAAAAAACTCCGGTAGCACGGCTATTTTTTCCTGACGGAGGCGATTCCACTCTGCTGCAAGGGCATAGACCTCGTTTCGGCGTGGCTCAAAGTCATTATCGCTCAAGCCGCGAAGCTCACGTATGCGACCTTCCAGTCTGCCAAGACGCTCACGAAACTGGTTGATTTGTGCATCGGTGGCACCAATAAGGCGGTTATTTTCATCCTGGCAGCGTTTCAGATCTGCAACGCTTGCATTGAGCCGCTCTTCGAGCAGTTTGACTTCGCCCATCATTTTCTGCTCATCGTCTTCGAGCTTACGAATTCGAAGCCGCCAATCATCAAGCCGCAGAATTGCTTCGTCGTAGGTCAGCAGACTATCCGGCTTGCTTTCCGGCGCCCGAACAACCTGCGATGAACCACAGCTATTGAGACCTAGTGCAAGAGCAA
>JBBIUD010000333.1:0-1895 GCA_037440485.1 Chlorobiota bacterium | reverse complement strand
TTTGGTTGGTGCTCGATGCAACGACCGGGCAGAATGCACTTCAGCAAGCACGCGAGTTCGCCAAAGTTGCGCCGCTCACTGGGCTTATCATCACAAAACTCGATGGTACAGCAAAAGGTGGAGTCGTTCTGGCGATCGCTGAGGAATTCCAGCTTCCGGTTCGCTACATCGGAGTCGGGGAAAAAATTGACGACCTGCAGCCATTCGATCCAATTGCATTCGTCGAAGCACTCTTTGCAGAGCCATCTGTCCAACAACCGGTCTGAGCAGAGACTGTGCGCTGGTGGGGTATCGGCAGAGGGTACTTTCGCAATGCAGTCGCCGTTGTGCTCTTTGTATTACTGGTCGGCACATTGGTGGTTCTCCTCCTGTTGCAGCGCACACTTCGTCCGCTCATGATCACTGCACGCAAAGGCGAGCTTCCGCCACTTGCTGAGCGAGTTTTAGTTCAGCACGATTCTGTACCCGCGACCCTCTCTCTGGGTGAGTGGATGGTCTTTTGTGCAATAAGCGATAGCTGCAGTCGCGTTGTCGCTGAGCTTGCATCTGAGGAGTCATCTTGCAATGCAGTCGAGCGCATTTATCGCCGTGTGCAGCGCCAGCTTGCCACCGAACTCAATCGGTACGGATGGGGAGAAGCGCAGTTTCGAGCCTATCAGCGTGCAGCGCTTGCATACCATCATGACCCCATTCCCTCAGCGCTGCGGTGGATCGAACGGTGTGGTATAAAACCAATTCACCATCAAGACTATGCCGATACAACGGGAAGACATATTGTCGAACCACTGCTGGGCGGGAGAACGTGGTGGCTCCAACTTGGGTTTGCCAATGATCACCTATTGCCATCATCCGGTGAAAGACAATGAGATGGACTATGGCAATTTGGGGGATACAGATTATGCTGCTCTCTGCTCTGCGATGCATTGCTGCCGATAGTGTAGCGACAGATGATTCACTATCAAAGCCGCTACCCTACCATGGTGCTGTGAGTGCGTTGGGAATCGTTGTACCGTACCGCTCGTTTACGCGAGCGACTATCAGCTCGCTACCATACCGTACTCTCGACGATATCCTGGAACAGCGCACACCGGCATACGTGCTGTCAACGGGATTGCTTGGCGATTGGAGTGTGCCGCTTTTGTTTGGTGAAAGTCCACGCGAGAATGTCTTCGTCTTCGATGGAATCGCCAGCATGCAACGGCTGATGGGAAACTATCCTCCGGCGATTGTCATGCCCGAGTTCATGGAACAGCTCGATGTGCTCATTGGTGCTGATGCTGCAATCCTTGCCGGTGCCAGCGGTGGTACAGCATATTGGGTGCAGCAGCCATGGTACAACACGCGCTCTCCCTATACACGCGTTTGGTACTGCCAGTCTGCCTACGACTTCATCGCAACCGACGGTACGTTCTCGCAAAACGTCGCGCCGAATGTCAACGCTACTGTTGGCTTCCGTCGTATGGTAACACCAGGTCGTTACGACGGGCAATGGCTCGACACCTGGAATACCCGAGCGCTGCTACGCTGGAATCCGTCCGACGTGGTGAGCCTATCGCTTGTGCATCGCTTTACAAACTGGGGAGTCGGAACAAACGGAGGTATCAACACCACCCTTTCTGAGGATCCGACTAATGAGCGGACCGCAATTGCAATGTATCCCGGCCTCAATCAACGACTATTTCGGCATGAACTGCAGTTTGTTGGAACTGCTGAGCAAACACCACATCGTGTGTTTACAGCAAGCATTGCATTTGCTACCGATGAGTGGGGAATTCATCGCAGCAGCGAGCTTATGACCGATGGTGATTCAAACGCAACGGTGCGGTGGTCCTCTTGGTCGCTGCGTGGCACTGTCCGTTGGGAAGAGCAGCTTACCGATGAAGGCGGAATCATCA
>JBBIUD010000332.1:0-1910 GCA_037440485.1 Chlorobiota bacterium | reverse complement strand
CGTTGTTGAGCACGCTGGGAAGGTCGTCTGCATTATCGCCGATGTTTGTGGAAAAGGGATCGCTGCCTCATTGATGATGGCACATCTCCATGCAGCGTTTCACCTTCTTGTCCGTACTGGTGCGACACCGTCCGGCATTATGACAGAACTCAACCGCTTACTTGTCGAGCATACCGACATCGGCTCGTTTGTCACTGCGATTATCGTGCAGTATGATCCTGTAACACGAACACTATCCTACTGCAATGCAGGACATCCCCGACCAATCCTCGTGTCAGCCTCAGGCGACTGTGCAACACTCGGTGAAGGGTCTTTAGTGCTTGGTGTGCTCGATACCGCGGTTTACACTGAGCATACGCTCGACATTCTCCCGAGTCAGACGCTTTGCCTCTATTCGGATGGCATTACTGAAGCCGTCAACAATTGTGGAGAAGAATTCGGCACTGAACGTTTGAGCGATGTATTAGCACGGACGGCAGATCAACAGCCACACTCAATGCTTGAAGCGGTTTGTCAAGCCATTGCACATCATGTTGGCTCCACTACACTCAACGATGATCGAACAATTGTCTTTTTTCGTCCGCGTACACTATGATTGCTCGACTTGAAGGACGGTTACTTGAGAAATCTCCGTCGTACGCAATTGTTGACTGCGGTGGAGTTGGATACCGTGCCAGCATTTCGCTAACGACATCAGAAGCATTGCCACCGGTCGGTGAGCGTGCAATCCTTCATACGCATTTGCTTGTTCGCGAGGATGGAATGGAATTAGTTGGTTTTGCTACACCCAGCGAACGCGATGCATTTTTGTTGCTGACAGCGATTCCCGGTATCGGAACGCGCATTGCATTGGGAATTTTATCTGCATTGAGTGTTGCTGAGCTGCAGCACGCAATACTTGCCAACAACACTCTGCAGCTCCAGCGCATACCCGGTGTTGGTCGAAAAACAGCTGAGCGGCTGGTGCTTGAATTACGCGAGCGCATCGGGGGGATTGTGCCTGTTTCGACAACCACCGATGACAGTTCTGTCCTGTTGGCGGAATCACTCAGTGCATTGCTGGTGTTAGGCTACAATCGACACGTTGCAGAAAAAGCGCTTCGTACTGCGCTCGAGCAGTGTCGTCAAGAAGAAGTGCCTCCAACTGTCGAGCATTTAGTCAAACGGGCACTCCGCATCATATCGAGACAAACGTGATGGTATTGGTTATTCCGGCGATTGAATTGCAGAACGGGCGATGCCGCCGGCGCATCGAGGGCGAACAGGCGCTTGAGCAGTACTACACGTATCTGCAAGATCATCCGGAAGAACTTGCCCGGCTCTATCGCCAAGAAAATGCGCGGACACTTCACGTGGTTGATATGGATGCGCTCGATGCCTGCCCAACGGAAGCAAATCGTGATGCGATTGTCGCGATTGCAAATGCAGTGGATATTCCGATTGAACTGTTGACGGTGTACTCAACTGTCGAAGAGTGTCGGCATTGGCTGGAACGTGGTGTCTTTCGGATCGTTGTCAGTGACATCGTCATCACATCTCCGGATGGACTTCGTGATCTTGTTGCTCGATACACCTCTTCGCGGATTGTGTTAGGTATCCGAGCACAGAACCGCACTGTTCAAATCGGTGACACGACGATGGATGATGTTGCATTGGCATTGGCAGCGAAAGAACTTGGCATTCGGCGTGTTGTTTATAGCGACATCGGGTGGGAGGGTACCTACCAGGGTCCAGACTTTGAGTTGATCGAATCGTTTGCACGTTCAGTGCAGATGAGTATTACGATTGCTGGTGGAATTGATAGTCCCGAAGAACTGTGGCGCTGCAATACGCTCCGTTCGTGTGGTGTTGATTCGGTCATTGTCGGTCGGGCAATGGTAGAGAACCGCTTCCCCTGCCAGCATATCTGG
>JBBIUD010000331.1:0-1913 GCA_037440485.1 Chlorobiota bacterium | reverse complement strand
CGAAAGTCATAACCTGACAAATCCAGAATCGAAGCGCTACCGTGCCATCGCCGAATACATCGAAGAAAACGACCCTCAGGTCATCTTACTTTCAGCTACCCCGTACAACAAAAGCTACCGCGATCTGGCAAGCCAGCTCCGGCTCTTTCTCGACCCGAAAAAGCCACTTCCGGCTTCGCCTGTACGCTGGATTACTGCCCGTTGCCGCGAGCTGGGGATAGACGAAGCCATGCTCCAAGCACAATACCAAGCCCCTCTCAACAGCTTAGATTGCTTTCAAGAAAGTACCTACCCCGACGACTGGCGCGACTTGATGCGGCATTTCATGGTTCGTCGCACACGCAGCTTCATCATCAACACCTACGCTCACTTCGACCAGCAGAAACAACGCTACTACGTCCACCGCAACGGCACACCGCATTACTTCCCTGCTCGCCAACCGCGCACAGTGAAAGTTCCGTTGAGCAATACTCCCTACGACGCTCTCTACAGCGATCCGATCGTCGAGCGTATCGGTCAGCTTGAGCTGGCGCGGTACGGACTGGCACTCTACCTCGACCGCAGTGCACTCACAAATGCCCCAAAGGAATACCAAACAATCGCTGCTAATCTTACCCGTGCGGGCAAACGTCTCATCGGTTTTGCGCGCACTAATCTGTTCAAGCGGCTCGAATCGAGCGGGTGGGCATTCCTGCTCTCCATACGCCGGCACCTGCTCCACAACCACCTTCTGCTGTATGCACTCGAGAACAACAAAAGCCTTCCCATTGGCGACAGCGGTTCAACGGCGCTGCGAATCACTGCGCTGCTCGATAGCGACGAGGAAGACCAATTCCTCCACCTGCGTTCATCCTCTGACCAGGATATCGCGGCACTCTATGATACTCTCAGCAACACCGACAAAGACAAATACGACTGGATGCCGGCGAACTACTTCGTTCCAAGGCTGGCGGATTCGCTCCGCGAGGATAATGCGATATTCGAGTACATCCTCAAGACCGCCGGCAAATGGAACCCCAACGAGGACCCAAAACTCACCGAACTCTTCCGCCTGGTCGCCGACAAACACCCCAACGACAAGCTGCTCATCTTCAGCCAATTTGCCGATACGGCTACCTACATCGAGAATTACCTCCGCACCCGCGGCATACTCTCGATTGCACTGGTTACCAGTAGCACCAACAACCCGAGCACAATCATCCGTCGCTTCAGTCCGCACTCCAACGGCGGCATACCCCCAGGCGAAACGGAACTGCGCGTTCTGGTTACCACGGACACCTTGAGCGAAGGACAAAACTTGCAAGACTGCCATATCATCGTCAACTTCGACCTGCCGTGGGGCATCGTCCGGCTTATCCAGCGTGCCGGGCGCGTTGACCGCATCGGGCAGCGTGCCGATACTATCACCGTCTATTCGTTTTTGCCCGCCGAGGGTATCGAACGCATCATCGCACTGCACGAGCGCCTACGGACACGGCTCCGGGAAAATCAGGAGACCATAGGCACCGACGAGGTCTTCTTCGACGAAGACACATCGCGAGACATCCTCGGCAACCTGTACACGGAGCACGCACACGTCCTCGAGCAGGACGACGACCGCGACGTGGATATAACCAGCTACGCCCTCGAAGTCTGGGAAAAAGCGCCTGCCGCCGACAGAGAACGCGCACGGGCACTCCCCGATCAAGTCTATGCAACCCGTCCCAACGACACGAGTGGTCCCGATGGCGCTATCGTCTTTGCGCGCATTCAGCGTGGCGATGAGCACACCGATCACCTTATCCGCGTCCGTACCGATGGCACACTGGTCGAGCAATCCTTAGGCTCGCTGTTTGATGCACTCGCCTGCCCCAAAAACACGCCACAGCTTCCCAGCACTGGCGTGCTGGCTCTATTGCCATCGGTCGTCGAGC
>JBBIUD010000330.1:0-1936 GCA_037440485.1 Chlorobiota bacterium | reverse complement strand
ATGGCTTTCTCGATGAGCGGAATCGCACATGGATGTACGGCATCATCGAACGATTTTTAGGGACCTACCTTGGCGGACGCATCTGCAATGGCGCTGCTGGACAGTCTCAGTGACCACGTTCGCAATCGCTTGGTGCACGCCGAGCGTATTGCAGTCCTAACGGGCGCGGGCATCTCTGCCGAAAGCGGTGTCCCCACCTTTCGCGATCCGGATGGACTCTGGGCACGCTTTCGACCGGAAGAGTTAGCCAGCATGGATGGTTTTCTGGCAAATCCGGAGCGTGTCTGGCAGTGGTACCAGCACCGTCGCCATATCCTCGAATCGGTTCAACCCAACCCAGCACACCGGGCATTGGCCCAACTGGAAAATCTCGTCGGCGAGGTGACCATCATCACGCAGAACGTTGACCGTCTTCACCACCGCGCAGGAAGCCACCGCGTGCTCGAACTGCACGGGAATTTGGTGGACAATCACTGCGCTGCCTGTGGCACTCCCTACACAGGGGAAATCGGTGCGCATCGCTCACCGCCCCGCTGCCCAGACTGCGGCGGATTGATCCGTCCGTCGGTGGTGTGGTTCGGCGAGATGCTGCCTGCTGATGTCCTCCGTGCTGCTGAGCAGGCGGCACGCCAGGCGGAGGTGATGCTCGTCGTTGGCACGTCGGCTGAAGTGTATCCTGCGGCGGCACTGCCATGGATCGCGTGGGAAGGCGGCGCGACCATCATCGAGATCAACCCAACGCCAACGCCGCTGGCTGCGATTGCCCATGCCGTCCTTCGCCTGAAGGCTGGAACGGCGCTTCCGGCATTGGTCGAGTTTATTGCACACAATCGCGCTACCGGCGGAACGGCACAAACCACACCTCCCCAACGCTGAGCGTAACGCTCAAGCGAAAGAACTCTTCGCGGACAGGCATACCACTGCCGCGAATGCCGGCTGTGAGTGCAGCATCAATCATCGCAGCGCCACCGAACGGAATCTGCAACCCAAGCGATGCACCGTACTCCTGGAGGGCAGTACCACCGATGACGACCGGCAACTGCTGGAGGTAAAGTCCACCGCTGACCGAGAGGCGATCGTCGAACGATGCACCGGCGCTCCGGCTACCGCGATAACTGGCTGCGATGCTCAAGCGATAGCTGCTACCGGCGCTTCCCAGTGGTGAAAAGCGGTACTGAAGCCCGCCCTGCGGCGACCATTCGCCATCGAGCAAGAATAGCCATCGGCGCACGCTGTAGGTCAGCCCGGACCCAACGCTCAACGGCAGTGGTGATCGTAATTGTGTCGTAAAACTTGTATCGAACGACGGTGTCGTTGCTGATGGTGAAAAACTCTGGTAGCGAAGCGTCCGCTCCACCCGCAGTGATTGCCAGAGACCAACAGCAACGCCGGCGCTCCATCCGCCACCGAGCTGCGCATAGACACCACCGCGCACACCAAGCGTTGTCAGCGCATCACTCTGCGTCGAGATCGCCCGTTGGGCTGCATCGGTCGTAATGGCTGTCTCGGCTTGATCGCTGATTAGCCCAAAGCCATAGAGGAAGGCAGCGCCGGCATAAACGCCCGGTGCAAGGCGTGCTGAACCACCTGCATACGCAGTGACCATCCCGCCGCCACCGCGGTAGGTCGTGCTGCCATCGAGTGTGCCCACCTCTGGCAGTTCGATTTGGAATCGGCGCAAAGAAGTGTAGTTGACAGCGCTGGACGGAAAGACACCGACGCTCGTAGCAATACCCAAACCGGTGTCAATGGCAAAAAGCAAAGCTGCGCCGTCGAGCTTACCGTTGTTCTGCCGGCGACTATCACCCGCCTGGTCAAGCCGCTGTTGATTGAAGCGGTAACCTCCCTGAACGCGTGTTGTTTTGACCAGTGACCAGAGTGCTGGATTAGCAAGACCGAAGACGTAGTCCGACGGCATCGCATAAGCTGCGCCGGC
>JBBIUD010000329.1:0-1936 GCA_037440485.1 Chlorobiota bacterium | reverse complement strand
CGATGGCTTGATTTGCTTGACCGATAGCGGTATGGTCGCACTCTCGGGTGATGCTCTCGCACCGACGCCGACCGCTCCTGCTGCTGGCAACTGACAATCATTTGACCGCTTCGTTCGTTTTGAGATGCGATTTTTCCATCCCTCATGCGCATGAATACTGAACCACAGCTACACCTTGCCGGCGGTTTTTCGTATGCGGATTTGCACAGCACCAGCGGGCTGCGCCGGCTCTACGCTGCATGGGAAGCGTTTTTCGCCGACCGTGACCGCGCAAGCTTCGAGCAATTCTGCGCCCTCCGCGATGGCACCGCTGGCGAGCTCCCACCACCGCAGCAGAGCGCCATCTTGATACGTGCAGCCGAGTCGGTTGAGCTGTTTTTGATTTGGCTTTTTGGAATTGAGCAAGAACGCGCCGCGCTGGCTGCCCGCATTGAACGCGAACGCCGCATCGCCGCTCTGCGGAGCGAATTCCTCAAACGTGCTGCGCTCCGTCACAAGCAACTGGATACCTCTGCGGAGCGATGGCAAGCCCTTAGCAGTGAGTACGAACAGTTTCGGCGCTTCTTCCCTTCGCTTGACTGGCAAGACGAAGAAGCGGCACTGGCAGATGCAGTGGCGATGCTTCAAGCGACAGCGACAGGAGGCAGCTCAATGGGCGGCATCACACCAGAGCACGCCACCCAACTGCTGACGATGCTGGAAGAATACCTGCTGCTGCGCCGGACCCTTGCTCCGGAATCACTGGCTGGATGGATACTTGCGTGGACGCCACGCAAGACCGATCCGGAACACTTGGTCGAAGCTATGCAGCACACCGATGGCGGCGTCGAGCGCTGGGAGGGCGTGCACACACGCCACCGCGATGGATTTGCTTTGACCGATCGGCGTGCGTCGCTCCGCACCGTAATGGGGCAGATTGACTACTGCATGATTTGCCACGAGCGGCAGAAAGATTCCTGCTCAAAAGGCTTTCGCAACGCCGACGGATCCTACAAGCGCAACTCGCTCGGTGTGGCGCTCACTGGCTGCCCGCTCGATGAACACATCAGCGAAATGCACGCACTCAAACAGCGCAGCTACTCGGTGGCAGCGCTGGCAATGGTCACGGTCAACAACCCTTTGTGTGCCGGCACAGGACACCGCATTTGCAACGACTGCATGAAGGGCTGCATTTTCCAAAAACAAGAACCGGTCAACATCCCGCAAATCGAAACCTCCGTGTTGACCGATGTGCTCTCCTTGCCCTGGGGCGTTGAAATCTACGACCTGCTGACGCGGTGGAATCCACTCCGGCTGGAGCGCCCCTATCCGCTGCCGTACAATGGGCGGAAAGTGCTCGTCGTTGGAATGGGACCGGCTGGCTATACGCTGTCGCTGTACTTGCTCAACGAGGGCTTTGGCGTTGTTGGCATTGACGGCTTGAAAATCGAGCCGCTACCGCCTGCGTGGGTTGGGGGTGATACCGCACTTCCCCAGCCCATTCGCGATTGGCAGATGATAACCGAACCGCTCGATCGCCGCATCCCACGCGGCTTCGGTGGCGTCAGCGAATACGGCATCACCGTTCGCTGGGACAAAAATTTTCTGACGTTGCTGCAATTGATTCTACAGCGGCGGCGCACGTTCTTACTGCTCGACGGCGTTCGATTCGGCGGCACCATCACGCTGGAAGACGCATGGGAGCTTGGTTTCGACCACGTCTCGCTCTGCACCGGTGCCGGACGCCCGCGCATTATCAGCGTCGAGAACAACCTTGCGCGCGGTGTTCGCAAAGCGTCGGACTTTTTGATGTCGCTCCAACTGACCGGCGCCGCTCAACACGATAGTTTCGCTAATCTCCAGCTTCGCTTGCCGGCGATTGTTATTGGTGGCGGACTGACCGGCATTGATACAGCCACCGAGGCGCTGGCATACTATGCTGTCCAGGTGGAACGGT
>JBBIUD010000328.1:0-1948 GCA_037440485.1 Chlorobiota bacterium | reverse complement strand
CATCCAGAACGCTGCTGGTATCTGCTCGGCATAGAACGCAAAGTCTTCTGCCCAGAGCTTTGGCTCAAAGTCGCACACGTTGTCACTGCCAATAAGCTGCTGGGCAACACGGCGGACATGCTCTGTTGCACGGTTGTCGTTGACTAGTGGCGGATACCCTTCGGCAATCTCGATGGTGCATTCGACATCGTGGAGGCTGCAGAGCATTTTGCTGTGCGCATGAATGCGGTTCCACATCTGCCGACGCCACTGATTATCGAAGCTGCGAAGTGTTCCTTTCATCCGGACGGTATCGGGGATGATATTGGTTGCCGTTCCTCCTTCGATAGCCGTGACGTTGAGCACCGCGGGGTGGAGTGGGTTGCGACGCTGTTGGACGATACCTTCCAGGTGTACGATCAATTCTGCGGCTGCGCGAATGGGGTTAGCGCCTTTGTGCGGCTGGGCTGCATGGGCACCTTTGCCGTGGAGTGTCCAGTAGAGTTCATCGGCGCTCGCCATGATCGGACCGCTTGCCAGTTCGATTCTGCCGGTCGGTGCATCGGGATAAAGGTGCTGTCCGAAGATAGCTTCAGGACGATAGCGATCGAGCACGCCATCGGCAACGATCAGCGATGCACCACCCGGTGTTTTTTCCTCGCCAGGCTGAAAAATGAGCAGTACGCGCCCCTTGAGCAAATGCTCCTGTTGTTTGAGAATGTGTGCTGCACCGAGCAGCATTGCTGTATGGCAATCATGCCCACACGCATGCATGACACCGTCATGACACGACGCAAACGGAAGACCAGTTTGTTCTTTGATCGGAAGTGCGTCTATATCGGCACGCAAGGCAACGCAGCGTTCGCCGCTGCCAATAGTCGCAAGAACGCCTGTTTGCGCTACGATGTCTGGCGATAGCCCGGACTGGCGGAGGACAGAGACAATAAAATCGCGCGTTCGATATTCTGCAAACGAAAGCTCGGGATACTGGTGGAGATGTCGGCGATAGGATAGAATCTGCGCCGTGTGCTGGTGTGCAGATGCAAGCACGATGCTGGGTTCCATTCATGCAATGTCGGGTAGTTCAACGGTTGCCTGTGCAAGAAAATGCGCCGCTCCACTCAAAGCAAGTTCGGTAATGGTGCTTCCACTCTGACCAATGCGCACTGAAAGTGGTTCTCTGCTCGGCGGGATGATAGTGATGTGATCGCCCGTGCATTCACCACGCAAGCAGAGCACAACTGCCGTCGCGAGTGCGCCCGTGCCACACGCGCCCGTGATTGCTTCGACGCCGCGCTCGTAGGTGATAAGCTCGACGTAATCATCTTGCACCGAGTAGAGATTGACATTGACGCCCCGTGGGAAGTCTTGGTGATATCGAAGTCGCGGTGCAAACTCAGCAAAATCGTATCCTTGCTGCTGGGCTGCTGTGCACCAGCGCTCAAACTCGCTGTGGCTGATAACGACGTGCTCGGAGCCAACATCCACGTATGCACACGTGATGAGATGTCCTGCTACCTCGAGCTCAAGTGGATCAACGATAGCGCGCGGTCGAGGGAAGATGATCGTAATCTGCTCACCGTCGAGCAGTGCTGTGTAGCGCGTTTGAGCCATCGAAAGCGTCATCGTCGGTGATGGGGTCGTCATTCCACTGGCAATGGCGAAGGCAACAGCACACCGAGCACCATTGCCACACATCATACCCGTGGAGCCATCGGGATTGAAAAATTGCACCGCTATACCGCTGTCACTGTCTGATACAACCAGGAGACCATCGGTTCGGCGCCCGATTGTTGAAGTGGCATCGCAGAGGAAGCAGGCAAAGCGTGCAATGTCTGCAGTGTTCACGGCAGCAGCACTGACGACTGTGAATAGGTTCCCAGCTCCGGACATGTAGGTGACGGTGCATCGCATCATTGGTACTGGCGCAGAAACTCAACTAATTCGCCGTGAATAGATCGGAAGAGCA
>JBBIUD010000327.1:0-1959 GCA_037440485.1 Chlorobiota bacterium | reverse complement strand
CGTAACAACTGATTGGAACGACTCGGGCAGTAATGGCTGGAGTTTAGCCGATAGAAAGAACGTCGAGCTGCTATAGTCGTCAATGAACGTCTTCCCTTCGGCGCGCTCGGCGTCGCCATACCAATGCGCTGGTATGTACTGCCACTTTGGAGTGAAATTCTGCAGAGTCGGCACTGACTGTTGAAGCAGATAGTAACAGCTCCCAATCACGTTGTATGCCAGATCGCTTGGGCTGAAGCCCCAGTTTTTCCCCACACCATCTTGTAGCTCGACGTAGGTTTGATACACAATGCCCATCAGTGCACCGTAGAGCATTGCGTGGTGATGTGCCACGCCTGCCCCTTGCAGCAGTTCGCCCGAGTAATACGACATGATGTAGGCACCGTAGATATGCCCAAGTTTATCCACACCGCGTGCATAATCACCATCTTCGATCACTCGAAACTCGGCGCGCTCGTTCCAGATTGTTTCTTTCTGATAGACGTGTAGCCCCACCATGATACCGACGTAAATGCTCCCGGCAGCAGTCAAGGTGTACGGATTGATTCGACTCTGGCGTAGCGGTGGCAGACCATCAATCGTGTAGCGTTGATGACCTGCCCACACAAACTCACGCCATGGAATAATGGCTGAACTATCGGGAATAGCGATTGCCATCGAGTCTCGGTCTGCACTCTGCGCAACCGTTGCAACCAGCAGCAAAAGACCTGGCACCAGATACGCCTTACAGCGTGACAATGTCCACCTCAACAGATACAACATCTTTGGGAATCAGCGTTGGGAAATAAGCGACAACCTCGCTTGGCTTCGGACGACCACCCGAGAAACCCGTAACACCCGGCGGACCAGTCAGAATCAGCGGTGCGATTTCCTTGCCGAAGCGCTCGACAGCGGCATAATCATGCGAGCGGACCCCAACTCGCAGCATCACTTCCGGCGGCTCACCGCACAGCCGTGCCAATGGTCCATGACAGGCATTGTAGCCAATAAACTCGGTGCGAATTTCATCGAAACGGAGTCCGAGCAACTCAAGTCGTCGGCGCAAAATCTCATCGGCAGCTTTTGCCCGCTGGAGCGCATGCGGTGCCGAATACGTTAACGTGCCAAACGCGACATAGCCATCAGAATAGCTGGCGCTCACTTTGTAGCTATCGGTTGCCGGACGCCCTTCGATACCGTACACTGCAACCCGGTCGCTGCCTTCATCGCGCAGATGAATCGTCGTAAAATCCGCGATGCAGTCCGGCGTGATATAGGAACGCGGATCACCGATTTCGTAGAGCAATTGTTCGGAAACCGTTTCTCGCGTTACGGCACCACCCGTTCCAGGATGTTTTGTGACGATGAACGTACCATCCGGGTACGCTTCGATAATGGGAAAGCCTATCTCGGCAAGGTTCGGAAGTGCTTGCCAATCGCCAAGGAAATTTCCACCGGTTGCTTGCGCGCCGCATTCATTGATGTGACCGGCAACAACCCCGGCAGCGAGTTTATGCCAATCATCCCACGACCAACCAAATTCATACACCATCGGAGCCAGCGTCAGACCAGTATCGGTAACACGACCAGTGATGACGATCTGAGCGCCACGCTCTAATGCTTCCACAACTGGACGCGCACCCAAGTAGGCATTGGCGCTTAGAAGTCGGTCTCGAATCTGGGCAAGCGGCTGACCTGTTTCCATGTGTGTGAGCGGATAACCTGCCGCGATCAGTTCATCAATACGCGGGAGTATGTCGTCGCCAGTGACCACGCCAATTGTCAAGCCATCAATGCCATGTTTACGCGCAACCTCCAATACAGCATGTGCAGCCGCATGAGGATTGCCCCCCCCTGCATTGGTGATGACGCGGATTCCCTTTTGCACTACGTCTTCGATAATCGCATCCATTGTTTCGGGAAAATCGCGAGCGTACCCGTGGGATGGATTGCGCGATTTCTGCTTTTGGAGAATGGACA
>JBBIUD010000326.1:0-1982 GCA_037440485.1 Chlorobiota bacterium | reverse complement strand
ACGCGAGAACTCCTCTTCGTATCGGATTACTATTGACCTGGCGCGCTGCCAGAACGATCGTGTTCACGTTCGTGTTGATCTCCCCCGTGGACTCACCTGCAATCCTTGTCGGTACGTTCTGCCCCGATCAGTGCCAGGAACATACTCGCTTGATCGCTATGGACGCTTCGTCGTTGATGCACGGGCATACGACTCGAGCGGAGCAGAGTTACCCGTTACACGCGATGACGACGACATTGTCGTTACCGGAACACCCGCATGGCTGGAGTACCAGGTCAACGACACATGGGATGAACCCAACACGGGTGTATTCAATCCGACCGGCAGTAACATTGAATGCGACACGAACTACGTGCTCAATTTTCATGCTTTCGCTGGATACATCGAAGGCACAAAGCACTACCCCTACACGGTGGTCATCACCAAGCCACACGGGTTTTATGGTGCCACCTCGCTCCGGCGTGTTTCAACAAGCGACGGTGTCGATACCTTCTCAGCCCGCTCGTACATGGAGCTGGTTGATAACCCGGCTCTGTATTGCCGACCCGATACGGTCAGCTTTGATCAAAGCGGCACGCGCGTTATGGTTGCCGTTTATTCACCTAACCGCGTCATGCGAGCTGAGTCTGTCGCAAATGTCATTAAGCCAACGCTGGCTGCTGTTGCGCGTTTACTTGGGAAAATGCCTGTCGATCGGTACACGTTCTTGTTCTACTTTGCGGGTCGGCAGCAAAGAAACATCGTGGGGAATCTCTCCTTCGGTGCACTGGAGCATTCGACCAGCTCGTTTTACTTTTTGCCCGAAGGACGCGGCGCAGATCGGACCGGTGAGGAAATGATTCAGTCCACAGCCGCACACGAATTTCTCCACATCCTTGTGCCGCTCCACCTCCATAGCAACGAGATAGCCGACTTCGATTTTCGCAATCCACGCATGTCGCGTCATCTCTGGCTCTACGAAGGCTGCACCGAATACTTTCAGATGCTCGCCCGTGCCCACGACACGCTGATGACACCAGACGCTTTCGTGCGCGAGCTGATGGGTAACCTTCGCATGATGCGGGTTTTCTACCGCCAACGTTCTGTCTCGCTAGTCGAGCTGAGCCAGCGTGTCTTAGAGCCAGAGTACCAGAAGATGTACCCGGTTATTTACATGCACGGACCGGCCGTCGCATTTTGCCTGGACGTCACGATTCGGCAATTGACCAATGGGCAGAAAACCTTGCTGAGCACGATTCGAGCCTTGATGGAAAAGTACGGACCAGAGCGTCCCTTCCGCGATGAGGCGTTGTTCGATGAGTTTAGCGATCAGGTGCATCCATCGCTCCGCGACTTCTTCCGCCGCTATGTCGAGGGGACCGAGCTTCCGCCCATTGCTGAATGCTTAGCAGCGATCGGCTACCGCTACACCGATAGTTCAACGGTCGAAGCCTACCAGTTTCGGAATACTTCCATCATGCTCAGTCGAACCAGCGATACACCGGTTGTCGTTATGCGCCAGCCAGACAACGACTTTGGTTTTCGCAATGGTGATACCCTTGTGCGGATCAATGGCATGTTGGTCACGCCCGAGAACAAGTACGAACTGCTGAGCGGATACATCTGGGCACCCCGATCAAGCGATACCGTTGCGGTGATTGTTCGCCGTGCAGAGGGAGAAGTCGAGCTACGCGCAGCACCGCAGCTCACGCAACGGACCGTGCGACATACAGTCAGCCCCGACCCTGCACCCACACCGCAAGCACGGCTACTTTACCGGGAATTTTTCGGACGCGAGCTGTCACCTTGAGTGGCACAACCCGCTGCGGCTGTGCACTGTCACCCTGAACTTGTTTCCGGGTCTTTCGAGATGCTGAACCAAGTTCAGCATGACGCTGAGGGAGCATGTGCACGCTTTGCTACCATCATCACGCTTTGCTGCTGGTTACCCTGAACTTGTTTCCGGGTCTCCAGATGCAGAAGCAAGTTCAGCATGACGATCA
>JBBIUD010000325.1:0-2064 GCA_037440485.1 Chlorobiota bacterium | reverse complement strand
CTTTGGCGGTGCTCGCATTGGACTGGGCGCCAAAGAAAACGCCTTCAACATCGGACTCGATGGCGAATACTTCATCACCGGCAACGACGAAGCCGGTCCCGGAAATCTCTCGATCGGGCTATCGCTCGACTACTCGCGTATTGTGCGGACTGTCACGCAAGGCTCGCTGTCCGGCACGCAGACCACAACGTACCTGCCCATTACGCTTGCCGGTGTGTACCACTTTTCGCCCTCGATCGAAGACACACCCGAATTTGACCCTTACGTTTTCGCTGGCTTTGCCTACCGCGTTCAATCCGTCACCGCCGATATTGGCTATGGGGTAACTGACACGCGTTCGAGCAACGACGTCATCCTCGTCGGTGGGCTTGGCGCGTGGTACTTTTTCACACCGGAACTGGCTGGACATCTTCGCATCGCCTTTGGGTCGTCGTTCTTGACGGGCGGGGTGATGTACCGCTTTCGCTAAAGCTCGCGCACACAAGGACAAAAACAGCAGAGGGCTTCGCCACTGGTGGGCAAGCCCTCTTGCTTTTTTCGCCGCGCAAAATCTGCCGAACGGCTACGGCGTCGTTGTTGTTGAGGAGCGGGACTTCTTCTTGGGAGCAGCTTTCTTTTTCGCCGCCTTTTTCTTGACCACTGGTGTGGCGCTCGTATCGCTGGATTTTGTGACGGTGGGCGTCTTCTCTGGCGCCGGAGCGCTGGATTTTTTGACCGTCGGTACCGATGACGTCGTGGGTTGCTCCTGCGGCGGAGGTGGAGGTGGCGTTGTGCCTTTTTTGACCGTTGGCACTTGTGCAAACGCAAGAGCGCCAGCGATCATCATGGTTGCAAGAATACGTGTCATGTTTAGCTCCACGTTATTGTTTCGACTGCATACCGATCTTGACAATGCGCGGATTTGCAACGGGCGCCGCACCGCTGACCAACGCATACGGCACCCCTGCAGCCGTTTGAATCGAATAGTCAATTTCAACGTAGCGATTTGGCGAGCTACCCTGCAAGATGCTTCCGCCGGCAGCTTTCAGCAGAATCTTGGCAAACCGATACTGTGCTGCATTATCAAGAGGATTTGCAGTGTTGTTCGGCGCAACCATGGCGTAGAAGACCACGCTCTTGGTTTGATTCTGCAGATTCTCCAACATAATTTGTACCTGCTTTTTCCCTGTCCCGATCGCCTGTGATTCAAACACACCTTCGAGCGAATCCGCCACAACAAAATACGGCGTATAGCCGGCGGCATTGCTATCACAGAAGATTACGGTAATCTTGCAACGTTGCCCCGCTTGCGGGCCGCGGAGGAAAATTCGGTTCGTGTCAGTGTATGTACTTCCTCCCGGTGCACCGAACGCCCAGTTGTCCTGTCCGCCGACTGCGCGCGTATCGAGGCAGACATCCCATTCGGTGCCATTGGCGATGGTGAGATTGGTGCCATCGAGCAGACGAATGCCGCTGCCGTTTGCCGAGGCAGTCTCAAAGGCACGGATACCGCGGAAACGCTTTGCGCCTGCCCACTCGATCGAAATGCTCGAGGAGACAGTGTCCTTGGTGTAAGCAAAAACGTTGAAGGTGTATCGCTTCCCGGCATCGAGTTGGATAATGTCCACGATCGTTTGCCCCTTTGGTATCTCAAGTGCATTGAAAGTTTGTCCCTGGGTCGTCGCGATAATGCGGTAGCCCTGGAATTCGGCATTTGATTCCGACGGCGACGGCGTCCACTTGAGGCGGATGGTTGTCTCGTCTACCGACAGCGCCATCAGATTCGACGGCGGAGCGGGAATAAATGTGACGGGTGTGTTGGTGCTTGTATCCTCGCACCCTGCAAGAAATGCTCCCACCACTGCAAGGGAGAGCATCAAAAGACGATGTTTCATCGAACACGTCCAGTAAATGGTGAAACAAAACCGAGCGCATCAGTGCGGCAAAAATACAGCCTTCTGGCAGAGGGGAAAAAACAAGCGGCTTACATGGGTATCATGCAAGCCGCTTGCGTGCAAGCACTGCCGCTCTGCCTTAGTTGGGCTGTTCGGCAGATTTTTTCTTGTGGTGATGCTTTTTGCCCTT
>JBBIUD010000324.1:0-2072 GCA_037440485.1 Chlorobiota bacterium | reverse complement strand
TTCCGTACGTGACAACGCCACCGCCAAAGTCAACGGGTCGGGAGCTTTTCTCTGCACAGACAATCGAACAATACCTAACCCCACTGGACCGCGCGATGGTGTGTGCCGAAGACATTGTCGCAACTCTAACGGCATTTACAGCATGGAGTATCGCAGAAAATATTCGGCTCTTCGGGCGGACCGATGCCAGAATCGTTGTCTCTGGCGGAGGCAGTTTGAATTCGACGTTAATGGGAATGCTCCAGCAGGAATTACCCACAGCGACAATCATTCGACTTTCGGAGCACTGCGGCATTCCGGAGTGCATAAAGGAGGCGGTATTGATGGCATACATCGCTTACCGGACACTCGGTGGGCTTGCATCGAATATCCCATCGGTTACGGGCGCATCGAGGGCTGCCGTGCTTGGTATAATCACACCACCACCGTAAACGGAACAAGGGCGGGTTGGTCGCCGCCCTTGTTCAAACAATTTGGTTCGCGCCGTGAATGGCTTCTCGCCGAGCTTCAATTAGCGCACAATCAACAGCGGTGTTGACATTAGATACCCACCGCTCCGCAAAACACAGCGGTACATACCTGGCGCAACACTTCCGACATTGACATCAAGCTTTTGCTCTGTACCGCTGGTCAGACCGTGCCAGAGTGTGCCAAGTGTGCGCCCTGTCATATCGAGCAACTCAACCGATGCTGTTGCTGTGTGTGGCGTGCTCAGCACAAGCGTAATCTGATCGGCTGCAGGTTGCGGGTCAACTCGCAAGCGATAGCCGGCTGCATACGCCTCGTCTTCGACAGACGCCGTGGCAATTGTGACAACGCTCGACTCGACCGAACCACAATTGTTCGTGACCACAACCTTGTATTGACCAGCATCATTTGCTGTGACATTCGACATGGTATAGGTGCTTCCCGTGGCACCATTGATTGCCTGATTGTCTTTGTACCACTGGTACTGGAGATTATTGCCCTGTGCTTGCACGCTGAGCTGGAAGGTGCCACCAATTGCTGCGGTTCCACCTTGCGGCTGTTGGGTTATGACGGGTGCTGTTTCGACAGTCAGTGTTGCTGGATCACTATCAATGCTCCCGCAGTCGCTCGTAATCTTACAGTACACTTGCAAACCATTCATTTGAGCAGTTGCCGTTTGCGAGATACTCGAAGACGTTGCACCAGGTACTGCAATGTTATTGGCGTACCATTGGTACTGCACATTCAATCCACCCGTAACCTGAACCGACATTGCGGCAACCTGACCTTCGCAAACCGTCACGTTCTGTGGTTGCTGGGTAATCGTTGGTCCCGGTACCACCGTTACTTGTGCCACTGCAGTCGCTGGCGTTACCGTTCCATTGGTAACACTGACGATGACTGTGTATTGCCCCGCTTCATTTTGCGAGATGTTGCTGATTACCAGTGTGTTTGTGCTCGAGCCGCTGTAGGTGCTGTTGTCGCTGATAGGCGTGTTGTTCAAGAGCCACTGGAATGCGTACTGAGGATTGGGGTAGTCCGTTGAAGCTTGAACGGTCAGCGTCACCGTCTGTCCAACGCATGCGGTGATGTCCTGCGGCGGCTGATCAATGCGCACGCGATATTCTGTGGCAGTCGCACGAACTCCAGACAACAAAATGCCAACGCTCACCAAACCTATCACAACTGCTGCAGGTAGCGAGCCGAAAAACGAAGAAAAGCGTTTCATGATACACCGAAAAGTAGTGGAACATAATGGGAAATGATAAGCATTGTTTGCCGAGATCTCAGGTGCCATCCACACACCACCTGGAAGTGGCACTACCGACATTTGTCGCAATCGAGCCATAGCAACACTGATCATTTGTTTGATTAGACATTCCGAAAACAACGACCACCACCATGCCCGAGCCTTGGTGCGCATCGCAAGCAGAGGGTGATTTTGTCTGTCTCGAAAATACAAACTGCCGTAGTAAAAACCAAACAAAATTTTTCAATCGCGCAACGCATCAATTACAAACTAGTTTTCGCCGACTCCTTGCTTCCTACTCTACGCACCGATGCGATGTTCCCGCCATCGTCAACGCAGTATCCATGTACAGAAA
>JBBIUD010000323.1:0-2075 GCA_037440485.1 Chlorobiota bacterium | reverse complement strand
GCAGTACCACCCTGGCACACCAATTCGCATTGCTATTGAACACGATGGACAGCAGACGCGCGTTGCTGTTGGATGCACGCTGTTTGGACCCTTTCGCACAACGCTTGCTGCCACTGAATCAACCATCGTCGAACCACTCGGCAGCGATGCAGCTTCCCTGCTTCTGGATGAGATTGCCTACGACGCAGTTCGCCCCTAAAGCTTCATGACCATACCTAAGCGTCGCGAGAATTCCCGCTCGAGCACATCATCGCGTGTTTGCACCGACGATGGCGGCACCGGTTGCATGCTCCCGAGTGCGGCTGCAATCGCCGATGCTGAGTTGGATCGCACAACGCAAATACTGTCGGTAGGGTTCGCCATCGTAAACAGCGCAGCATGTTCACCAATGGCAAGAACTCGGCGCTGCAGACTGACCGCACGATGGACAATTGCTGATGGTGTCGCTTGCATGCGCGTTGCATAGGCAATCAGTGTGTCGCTATCGGTAAGCCAGCGATCTAAAGAGACTGGCGTGAGAATGCGGTTTACGCTGACGCGACTGGTTAGCTGCCATTTCTCGAGGATGCGCTCGAAAACCGGGGATATATCTGTTGCAATCTGCAGGTGGTACTGCGGCTCAGAACGCAAAACTTTCAATAGTGGGCGAAGTAACGATGGATCGGCTTCTTCAAGGACGACGGCAAGCCGACGCCCCTGACCGGGCAGCGTCTGCGCCGTATGGTTTGCATCTTCGTATGGTAAGATGCCAATTTCTTCGTGCGTAAGAAAATCGTAGTGTCGGAGCAACTGTTCTTTCTCCTGACGCGATGGTACCGATGCATAGAGCGCGCTACGCAACAACTGCTCCAGGCTCGATGCTTGATTACGACCGGCGTAGGATGGAGCGCGATGTGGAATAAGTTCGATAGTCTCCCCAATATCCAGCGCAAACGGGATATTCCATCGCCGGGCAATCGCATCGGCTGCCAGCGCCGCACTCAATGGCGGAGCAACGCCGAGCACGAGGTTAACTGTCTGTTGACGGATAATGCGTTCAGCAGCATGGAGTGCACTCTCGATCCAGTCGCTGTAATAATCGGGCGCGGTCTGGAAAGGCTGGCGCAGCATTCGGGACAGGAGAACAGCCGATAATGAGCGCCGCCCCAGCGAGGGCAGTGATTTCCGGCTCGGTGCAGCGGTGTAGCGCTCAATGCCAACCTGCTCGAGTGCTTCTGCCCATGCCGCATCCTGCACATCATCGCGGCGCATATCCGCATGCAGAACAAGGACTCGCCACTCTCGCCCGGCAAGGATGCGTGCAAGCTGCGCAGCACGAATGCTACTTGCCCGCGCATGCGGTGGGAACCAGTACGCTACAAGCAGTACGGTTCGATCGAGCTGCTGTTCACTCATCAGTCAAAATGGGAATCATTCGTTTGAACGAAATTGCAAATTACGGTACGGCAATCGCAGCTCGCCTCTTTATTATCGGTGCCGTAATTTTGCACCGCCACTGTCCCACACATACAGGAACCTACAATGATTGAGCTGGAAAAGCCTACCACCACGATCGAAGAAGACTTTCTCCCCATTTTAGGAACTGACCACATCGAGTTCTATGTCGGCAACGCCAAACAGGCTGCATACTTTTACCGTACCGCATTCGGATTTCAGTTGACTGCCTATGCAGGTTTAGAAACTGGTGTGCGCGACCGTGCCAGCTACGTTCTGCAGCAAGGGAAAATTCGCTTTGTATTGACAACACCCTATCACCCGAACAATCCTATCGCCGATCATATCTACAGGCATGGTGATGGCGTCAAGGTACTGGCACTGTGGGTGGATGACGCCCGCGCAGCATGGGAAGAAACCACCAAACGCGGTGCAGCAAGCGTTCAAGAACCAACCGTCCTGAGCGATCAGCATGGGCAGGTGGTCGTTGCATCCATCCAAACCTACGGCGATACAATCCACACCTTCGTTGAGCGGAAAAATTACCGGGGTGCTTTTCTCCCTGGCTATGTGCCAGTCGAAACGAATTACAATCCATCGCCGATCGGTCTCAAGTACGTTGACCACTGCGTCGGCAACGT
>JBBIUD010000322.1:0-2093 GCA_037440485.1 Chlorobiota bacterium | reverse complement strand
CGATTGAATGAAAATTGTTGCATGCTCCGGATCAATCCCAGCAGCGAGGTACATTGCTGCACAGTCGAGTGTCCATCGGCGTAGATTGGCGGGAACTTGCCGCACGGTCAACGCGTGCAGGTCCACGATGCAGAAGTAGCACAGGTATTGATGCTGTAGGGCAACCCAATTGCGGAGTGCACCGGCAATGTGCCCAATAGTGAGCATACCCGATGGCTGGATACCGCTGAAGATAACCTTGCGCTGAGTGGATTCTTTCATACCGATGGTGTATTGGTTGATTCAATGGATGCCTCCTGCAGAAGCATGGTTTGTTCGTGGATGCGAAGCTGCTCGATGAGATCATCAAGCTCACCATCAATGATTTGTTGCAGTGCATAGTTTTTTGCTTCGCCGTCGAGACGGTGGTCAGTGACGCGGTTTTGAGGGAAGTTGTAGGTCCGAATCTTATCGGAGCGGTCACCGCTTTTGACCATCTGCCGTCGCGCTTGGCTGAGCGATTGTTGTTGGCGCTCTCGCTCCATTTGGTAGAGCTTAGCTTTGAGCATTTTCATTGCGCGCTCTCGATTGGCATGCTGCGAGCGCTCTTGTTGACACGCAACGACGATACCGCTTGGAATATGGCGCAATCGAACAGCCGTCTCAACTTTGTTGACGTTTTGCCCACCTTTACCACCGGACCGAAATGTCTCCAGTTCAATGTCTTCAGGGCGAATCTCGATTTCAATCGTGTCGTCGTATTCAGGGAACACAGCGACCGTTGCCGCTGAGGTGTGGATTCGTCCGCTGGCTTCGGTTTGGGGAACACGCTGGACGCGATGGACACCACTTTCATACTTGAGCAGTCCGTAGGCGCCGTCGCCATCAATCTCGAAACTGATTTCTTTGAAGCCACCAAGATCGCTTTCAGTGAAGTCGAGCAGGGCAACATTCCATCCCTTGCGTTCAGCAAAGCGGCTGTACATGCGGAATAGGTCCGCTGCGAAGAGTGCAGCTTCCTCGCCGCCGGTACCAGCACGAATTTCCATGATGCACCCTTTCATGTCGGTGGGGTCGCTCGGAAGGAGCAAGACTTTTAGCCGTGACTGGGACTCTTGAATTTCGCGTTCAAGGCTGTGAATGTCGTCGTATGCAAGTGTTCGCAGCTCAGGCTCTACGCTGGAATCGGCAACTAAACTCTGTGCCTGGGCAAGTTGATCCAGGAGTTTCAAGTATCGTTGACCTTCCTCGGCGATCGGTTGGAGCATTTTGTATTCTCGCCCGATGGCACGGTAACGCTGCTGGTCTGCAATGATAGCTGGATCGCCGAGCTGTGCTTCAAGCACGTGATAACGGTCGAGGATGCTGCGAATGGTATCTTCCATCGTGTGCTGATTGATGACTGGGTTGCAAAATTAGCAGCGCAGTAGAAGCGGAAGTTCGGTCTTATTCGTCATTGCAGCGGCATGAAACAACGTATGCACATACTTCGGATTGCACTGCTGATCGTGATGGTCAGCACCATCGGCTGTGAGCAGGAGTCGTGGAATCTTGTCTCGCCGCCGCCGAGTGCCGATAGCATCATGGTGCGGTTGATCAATATGACCAGCGGCAACAGGAGCTTCGTGTTGCAGCTCGACGCTATCGAGTCAGCCGTCCAAACAACGGCAGTATCCCCGCTAAACGCAAGCAGACTTATCAAGTCGCCAGCCGATTCGGCATATGTCCGCGTGCTCGATGCCAGTGGTGCTATCGTCAAAGATGCTTTCGGACGAACCCGATTTGCTAAACGCACTGTAGAGACGATGGTTCTGGTTCCGTCGGCAGATGGAACGCGACCGGCAGATTCGCTCATTCGACTCGTGACCAACCCACTGCCGCTTCCACAGCCAGGAAGAGCCATGCTGCGGTTCATGTGCACCGTTCCGGACACGACGCTATCGTTTGAAATGCGGCTTGGATGTCCCAGCGGAGAATTCTTCGATCGGCAGTCGTTCCGAGGCATTGGGGCTCCACGGGATGTGCCATCCGGTGAGCTTGTCGTGTCAGTGTTGCGTGGAGCTACTCCCGTTGCAATTGTGCGCGCTACGGTACGATCCCAACAGTTCACAACG
>JBBIUD010000321.1:0-2094 GCA_037440485.1 Chlorobiota bacterium | reverse complement strand
GATGTTTTCGCGAACAGTTGCATTGAGGATGAATGGCTCCTGGGCAACGTAGGCAATGCGAGGGTGGCAGCGCTTGCCGCTGCGATCGCGGAACACAATACTGCCCTCGGCGGGTGCTTCGCCCAGCAGCGACAACAGCAGTGTGGTCTTGCCACTGCCGACCGCTCCGACCACGGCGATTGCTTCACCGGCGGCAATGTCGAGTTGGGTGATTGATAGCGCTGGGGTTTCGTCGTAGCGAACGCTGAGCTCCCGAATCGAAAGTGCGGGAGCATCCGTGCATGCTGGGGCGCTCTCCGCATGCGGGCGCGCCGGAAGGCGAAAGAACGCTGCTAAGCGCTCGGCGGCAACGTAGGCATGCGCGGTGTTCTTGACAAAGTGCGGCAGATTTCCCAGTGGACCCTCCAACTGCCCCAGCAGGAGCAGTGTCGGGAAAATGACGGCAGGCGTCAACGAGCCACCCGTCAGCGCGTAGGTCGCGAAACCGACGAATGCAACAATGAGCGTCGAAGCCAGAAAAAAGACTGTGCTGAGTGCCTCGTTTCGGACCAGGCGAGTTGCTGCCCGCAGCTCGCGCGTTCGGAGATCGCTGAGCTCTGCTTCGATGGAGCGTTCCCAGGCAAAATACTTGATCAGCCGCATGGCGCTGAGCACCTGCGATACCATCGAAACACGCCGGTCACGCCATTGCCAGAGCTCGTCGTCGGTTTTTGCAAAGCGGCGTGCTGCTGCCCGCGTGATCGGCACCAGAACCAGCATCGTGCCAATGGCAACAAATGCTGCCGTTCCCAGAATGCTCCACAGGAGCACACAGCTTCCCGCGATGAGCACAAGGCTGGAGCCAATTTCCGGGATGACAAACGATAGCTCGGCAATGCCTTCGGTGTCGCTTGCCATGTGGTTGACGATGTCGCCCGTGTGGCGATGCTGGAGAGCCTGGCGGTCCAGCGTCAGCGCGTGGCGATAGATGCGCATGTTCAAACCGCCGGTGATGCGGGCGTACACCCAGAGCGCGTTGTAGTAGTAGTGCTGGATAACGACGCCATCGAGCGCAACGGTGAGCGCAACGCCGATCCCCAGCGCCAGCGTTGGCGGCAGCAATGCAGGCTCGAGCGACAACCGCGAAAAATGCTCCAGCAGCCATCGGAGCAACAGCGGACTTAGCAGCACGATCGGCAGTCTGCCAAAGGCAATCGCAATGGTGCGGCGCGCCGGCGTCCCGACCGACCAAAAGCACTGCCACAGCATGCGCCAAATCGAATCGGTTGGAACGGTTGCAAGCATTTGCTCGGCATGGCTCGGCTCCAACCGCTCGTCGAACGGGAGCATATCGTCAGGGCTGATCTGGCTGATGCGCCCTCGGCGAATAATTGGCGCAGCGTGGGAGAAAAGCAAGGCGCGAAGGGACATTCGAGCTACGTTCAATAAAAGCGGACTACCGTTGACGAATCGGCACACGCGTAGATTGCATTTTGGCGTCTTCTTTGCCGAAGCGTTGTGCGTTTTTTTGGTCAGTCCGTGGATGTATCTATGCCGTTTCTGCTCGCTTTAGCTGTGGTGCTGGGTGGTTGTACCGGTGATGTATCGCATCGGGAACACTCGTCGGCGCCCATTGATTCAGCGGCGATACGCCGCGCTGAGCGGAATGGATGGCTTGTGGCGCGTCAGCGTGAGCTGGCGGAGCGATTCCCCGTGATCGAGTACCAAACGCTCGTGCTGCGGAATCGCCGGCAGCGGGATTCATTGCTCCGAGCGTTTGGGGTCGGGCGTGCACCCGATACGGCAAAAGTGCTGGCAACGCTCAACCGAAAAGAGATTCGCTTTATCGCCGTCGGTGATTCGGTTGTCGTCCCAAGCCGTATCCTGACGGATTTGCGGGCGTACTCAGTTTTTCCACAGTTTTATCCACAGGCGGTGGATATTCCCAGGCTCATTGTCTTGAGCAACAAGTATCAGGCGTATGCCTGCTACGAGCGGGGCGAATTAGTGCGCTTTGCTGCATGCAACAGTGGGAGTAAAGGCAAGCCCACCTTGCCAGGCAAGTACTACTGCAACTGGAAGCAGCGGCTGCGTGTGTCGTCGCTCAACGATGAG
>JBBIUD010000320.1:0-2117 GCA_037440485.1 Chlorobiota bacterium | reverse complement strand
TTGCAGCGTTGGGTGTCGCTTGTTTCGCTCGGGAGTAGTACTGCCGGAACGCACCTACGCGAAAGCTTGAATGCCCGTAATATCAGCACCCAGAATGAGGGTGTGAATATCGTGAGTACCTTCGTAAGTCTTGACCGATTCGAGATTGAGCATGTGGCGCATAACTGGATATTCGCTGGTGATTCCATTCGCACCATGAATGTCGCGAGCAAGCCTGGCGATCTCGAGCGCAATGGCAACGTTATTCCGCTTTGCCAGTGAGACTTGTTGCGGTCGAAGTGTGCCTGCATCTTTGAGTTTTGCTAATCGCCAACAGAGGAGCTGTCCCTTGGTGATTTCCGTCAGCATATAGGCTAACTTTTCTTGGACGAGCTGAAAAGCGCCAATCGGTTTACCGAACTGTATGCGCGATGTTGCATACCGAACCGATGCATCGTAGCACGCCATAGCAGAGCCAATCGCCCCCCATGCAATGCCATAGCGTGCTTGTGTCAGACACGATAGTGGTGCCTTCAGTCCGCGGGCATTCGGGAGCATATTGTCCTCGGGAATTTCGACGTCCTGGAAAATCAACTCCGACGTCACCGAGGCACGCAGTGAATGCTTGTTCTTCATCTCCGGTGCGCTAAAGCCTTTCATGCCTTTCTCAACCAGGAAGCCATGAATTTCTCCATCAAGCTTAGCCCAAACAACTGCTACGTCGGCAATAGTGCCGTTGGTAATCCACATCTTTGCCCCGTTGAGCAGAAACCCACCGTCAATTCTCTTTGCTGTGGTTATCATTCCTGCTGGATTTGATCCGTAGTCGGGTTCAGTCAAGCCAAAACACCCAATTGCTTCCGCGCGTGCAAGTCGTGGTAGCCACTTCTGACGCTGCTGCTCGGAACCAAACGCATAGATCGGATACATGACCAGAGAACTCTGCACCGAAGCAAACGAGCGCACTCCCGAATCTCCGCGCTCGAGTTCCTGCATCGCAAGCCCATAGCAGACGTTGTTCATTCCACCACATCCATACTGTTGCGGAAGCGTCATGCCGAATAAGCCGAGCTCAGCCATCTTCGGAACAAGCTCCATTGGAAATACGGCATCCTGATATGCTTGCTCGATGATTGGCATGACTTCGTTCTCGACAAAATCACGCACGGTGTCGCGCACTAAGCGCTCTTCCGGTGTGAGAAGTTCATCAATGTTGTAGTAGTCAACACCTGTAAATGGCATTGCAAACCTCATAAAAGTTGGAACTCAGATTCACTATTTGATTCGTGAGAATGCACCTACTGCTCCAAACACACAGAGGAGGCAATTGGTTGCACATGCCGTTCTGCGTGGTACGAGCTGCGGACCAGCGGTCCCGATTCTACATGCAAAAAGCCCATCTCCAATCCACGCTCTCTGTACTCGGCAAACTCGTCGGGGTGGACGAATCGCTCGACGGGTAAATGGTTTTTTGTTGGCTGAAGGTACTGACCCAGAGTGAGAATATCACACCCGACAGAGCGAAGGTCTTCCATCACCGACAGGACTTCATCTTTTGTTTCACCCAAACCAAGCATCATGCCGCTTTTAGTCCGGAAGCCTTGTTTTTTCGATTCCTCGAGCACTGATAACGTCCATGCATACTTCCCTTGCGGACGAACCCTGCGATACAGACGCGGAACAGTTTCGGTATTGTGACCAAGTATATCCGGCTTCGAATTCAGCACTATCTGGAGTGCATCGAGTTTGCCTTTGAAGTCGGGGATGAGCACTTCTACAGTCGTTGTTGGATTGAGTGCACGCACTGCACGGACTGTTTCAGCCCAAAGCTGCGCACCACCATCGGGCAATTCATCGCGGTTTACCGATGTTATCACACAATGAACAAGCTGCATCTGGCGCACAGCTTCTGCAACGCGACGCGGTTCATCCCAGTCAACCGGTAGCGGTCGCCCGGTTTTGACGGCGCAAAAACCACACGAGCGTGTACACGTGTCGCCACCGATCATAAATGTTGCCGTTCCAGCTCCCCAGCATTCTGCGATATTGGGACACCGCGCTTCCTCACACACTGTGTGTAGCGCTTTCGACCGCATCATACCTTTCAATTTCGCATACGAATCTCCTCCCGGAGCACG
>JBBIUD010000319.1:0-2142 GCA_037440485.1 Chlorobiota bacterium | reverse complement strand
CCATGATGCTGCGCTTAGCGCTTGAGATTGTTGACCTCTTGCAGTAGCTGATCACTGACGGTGATCGTTCGTGCTGCTGCCTCGAAGGCACGCTGGGTTGAAATCAAGTCCGCAAATTGCTCGGTCAAGTCCACATTCGATTCTTCCAACGCACCGCCAACAACGGCTGTTGATTGGAATATCTCAACTGCTGTGCCAATAATCGGCAATCCGCTATTGGGCGAGACGACAAACATGCCATCGCCATCGCGAACCAGCCCACCCGGATTGGAAAATCGCGCGATGGCAAGCTGACCTAATACCTCCGATTGCCCGTTGGTAAAGGAGCCGATAATCTTGCCGGTGCTATCAACGCTCAAATTCTGCAAGTCACCCGGCGGGAAGCCATCTTGCTGCGATACCGTTAGCGTGCTTGCCGAGGCAAACTGCGTCACACCTGCCAAAAGATCGCCAGCCGTTGCCAACCGCAGAACGAGCGTCTTTGTATCGTCGAACGGTAAACCGGTCGTACCGAGTGCCGCGTTAAGGTCTGCACCAGCAATGCTCAGATCAAGCGGAGTGTTCAGCGAACCATCGGGATTGAACTGCACCGTTGTCACCGGCAGCGTCAGCGCATTACCGTCAAGCGTTGCACTCAGCGTGAACTCACCGGCGGTGGCAGTTTTCGTAAATGTGAGCTGGAGAATGTGGGTGTTGCCGACGTTGTCGTAGATCGTCACCGATGCGTTGACCAATTCACCGGCGTTCAAGGCTGCATTCAAATTGCCGCTGAGCGAAACGTTCTCGGTCTGCCGCGGTGCAGAGCGAATGCCAGGATCAATCCGCAAACCCGATAGCTGCCGCGAGAGAATATTGGCGCCGCTTGTGTCTTTGACCGGGCGTCCGTTGGTGTCGCGGACGATGTTATAGCCCTGGATAATCGCACCGGTGGTGCTATCAACAATGTTTCCGTCCCGGTCAAGACTGAGTGCTCCGGCACGGGAGTAGTAGTTGACATCACCGACCCGGTAGATGAAAAATCCATCGCCGTTGAGCGCTACATCGAGTGCGCGATTGGTCGTGCGGAGCGCGCCTTGAGCAAAATTGCTCCGAATAGCGCCCATCTGCACGCCAAGCCCGATCTGAAGCGCGTTGCGCCCACCGAATGCCTCTGCCGGTGCGGTGGCAGGATCAAGGAGCTGCGACAACTGCTCAGCAAACAACGCCTCGCTGGCTTTGAAACCTATCGTATTGACATTGGCAATGTTGTTGGAAATCACATCCATGCGTTGCTGGTGAGCTCGAAGCGAGCTAACACCACTGGTCAAGCTCCGTAGTAGAGCCATAGCGCAATATCCTCCGCAAAAAATAGTTTGTATGACATACGTGCGGCATGGCTGCGTCGGCAGGAATTTTTGTTGTGGGGGAGCATCCTCGGTCGGTCGGATGCTTCAGCGGTGGGTCTCCGTGCCCACTGGGGGCACAGTCCAACCCAATTCGTCCTGCTTAGACAAGCACTGCCGCATCTATGTTGGTGAACACATTCTCGTGCGCCTGGTCAGCTTTGAGTGCTGTGATCACCGTGCGATTTTTGATGCTGACGATAAACACCATATCGCGCAGCATCACAAACGCATCGCGCGCACCTTTGCGCTCAGCTTTTGCGACTGCATCTTCGAGCCGAGCAAGGTCCTCGCTCGATAGCCCGACGCCTCGACTGGCAAGCCGCGATTGGGCATGCGCAGAAAATCGAAGTCGTTCGCTGTCGAGGACTGCATCGAATGAACCGCTTGCCTGCTGCGTTGCTGGCGCCTGTGCGGTCTGCAGCGGTACAAAAGGGACAGCAATCGGCTGAAGTTCTGCAATCTGCATATCCTGCGCACGTGAGTGAACGTCCAGCCGATGGTATCGTCACAATCGCGCAAAACTTGAATGCAACACTGTTCAAAGAACAATCACACACCGAACCGGCTCGGAGCTCCAGCACTAACTCAACTCGATAATGCTGCCAACGGGCACTTCGATCGAACCAAGCAAGATCATCAATCCTTCGTTGGTGTAGCGAACACCCGTAATGCGTCCGCGCAGAAGCGGCGACGCAGAAACGTCCTTGCCTTGAGCATCGGTTGCTCGGATGCTGTAGGCGAAGTTTCCGGCAGGAAC
>JBBIUD010000318.1:0-2145 GCA_037440485.1 Chlorobiota bacterium | reverse complement strand
CGGGCTGCCGATAATGACAGTGGTCAACGACACGCTCGGCAAGGCACAAAAGCCTAAGCACAGCCACCAAGCATATTAGGTGTTCGACCGTAGTTTTGGAAGCAATGAGCGACTACACCCCAACATCAGCAGGCATGTTTTCTCCCAATGATGTGTACGTCGAGGAGCTGTATTTTCAGTACCTCCGCGATCCAAATTCTGTTAGTCCAGAGTGGCAAGCATACTTTCGTCAGTACAGCACGAACGGTACCGCCCCAACGCAGATGACGAACGGTGCTCCGACTGTTCCACCGGTACCGTCATCACTAGCTGTGCCCGTAACGGCAGGGACCCTACCATCAACGCCGGATGTTCGTCCTGGAGAACAGCTTGAGCCACTCAGCGGCATAAGCGAACGCATCGCTAAAAACATGGCGCAGAGTCTTCGGGTGCCAACGGCTACATCTGTGCGGGATATACCCATCAAGGTGCTTGAAGAAAATCGTCTGCTTATCAACGAACACCTTGCGCGAACACGTCGGGGCAAACTCAGCTACACACACATCATCGCATGGGCAATCGTTCGAGCATTACGGAAGTATCCACGGCTCAACGATAGCTGCACCCAAACTGCTGACGGTAAATTTTACCGCGTCCGTCGTGAGCATATCAACATCGGTTTAGCGGTTGATACAACGCGCGCCGATGGTAGTCGGGTGCTTGTGGTACCCTCGATCAAATCAGCCGAGACGTTATCGTTCGCCGATTTTATTGCGCAGTACGACCAGCTCATCGAAAAAGCTCGTCGGGGCACGCTCAGCGTCGAGGACTTGACTGGTACGACTGTGACGCTGACAAATCCAGGCATGATCGGCACGGTCATGTCCATGCCTCGATTGATGGAGGGACAGGGGTTGATTATTGCAACAGGCTCGATTGGCTACCCTGCGCAGTTCGAAGCAGTCATGCCCGAAGTGCTGGTTACGCTCGCCGTCAGTAAAGTCATGACGATCACCAGCACCTATGATCACCGCATTATTCAGGGTGCCGAATCGGGTGAGTTCCTGCAGTACATGGAGCGCCTGCTCAAGGGTGAGGAGAATTTTTATGATCAAATTTTCGCATCCTTGGGCATACCATTCGATCCCTACCGTTGGACCAGCGATAACCGGCTCAATCCGTTCGGTCCACAGGAGAAAGATGAGCAGCTCGAAAAAGAAACGCTCGTCAACAAACTCATCAATGCGTATCGGGTTCGTGGGCATGTAGCAGCCGACATCAATCCACTCGGCTATGAATCCTACTACTACCCTGAGCTACAGCTTTCGTACTATGGCTTGACGGTCTGGGATCTCGACCGCCATTTCGATACCGGTGGATTAGGAGGTGTCAAGCGTGCACCGCTGCGCGATATCCTTCGCATGCTGCGCCAAACGTATTGCGGGCAGATTGGCATTGAATACATGCACATTCAATCGCCGGAGCAAAAATTCTGGATTCAAGATTACGTCGAACGTACCCGCTTTAGCCGAGAGTTTTCGCCCACTGAGCGACTGGCGATTTACCAAAAATTGGTGGAAGCTGAAACGCTTGAGCAATTCATCAATACGAAATTCATTGGCGCTAAACGATTTTCGATCGAAGGTGGGGAGGCGTTTATTCCAACACTGGCACATTTACTGCGCAGAGCTTCCGAAGCCGGACTCAAAGGTGCTGTTCTTGGGATGGCACACCGTGGGCGTTTGAATGTATTGGTCAACATCATGGGGAAGCAGCCTGAAAAACTCTTCAATGAATTCGAGGGAGTCTTCGATCATGACAGTGTGCAGGGAAGTGGTGATGTCAAGTATCACCTCGGCGCGCAGGCGATCGTACGGAGCGAACAGGGCAGCGATCTGTCGGTTGTTCTGTCGCCAAATCCGAGCCATCTGGAGGCGGTCAACCCCGTCGTTGAGGGAATGGCGCGAGCATTGTGCGATGAATTCGGCGATCGGTCGTATTCATCGGTCCTGCCGATCCTGGTTCACGGCGATGCAGCGTTTGCCGGTCAAGGTATTGTGCAAGAAACGCTGAATCTAATGCGGCTGCGTGGTTACCGCACGGGTGGAACGATCCACATTATCATCAACAACCAAATTGGCTTTACCACGTCGCCAGAGGATGGAC
>JBBIUD010000317.1:0-2152 GCA_037440485.1 Chlorobiota bacterium | reverse complement strand
CCAGCAGCAGTGGTGAGTATGCCGAAGCTTGATAAACCGCTGCCGTCGGTCCTGCAGCAAGAAGAGGTCGCGCAAGCACTCGAGCGCATAGATCGGTCAACAGCATGGGGTCTGTGCCTTGCAGCGTTGGTGGAAGTTCTCTACAGCAGCGGCATGCGAATCAGCGAAGCACTCAGCCTTCGATGCGATTCGATTGATGAATCTACACTTTCGGTGCGCGTGGTAGGGAAGGGAGGACGGGAACGCATTGTGTTGCTTGGGCGTCGTGCTATCGAGGCAGTTCGAGCCTATCGCGCCCGACGCCATGAGCTTGCAAGCTCGCCAACCGAAACGGCACTCTTCCTTTCTCCGCGCGGCAAGCCACTCGGGCAAGCACAAGCATGGCGCGCAATCAATGCAATCTTGAGCGGCATTACTGATGCACCGCGCCGCTCGCCGCATATTTTTCGGCATAGCTTCGCGACACATCTTCTCGACCGTGGTGCAGACCTCGAAGCAGTCTCGCAACTGTTGGGGCATAGTTCCCTACGCTCGACACAAGTTTATACGCATGTGTCAATCGAGAGACTCCGCGCTGCATACGAGCAAGCCCATCCGCGAGCAACGTATGACCAATTACACGTGGACAGTCAGCCAATGGCAGGATTACTGCATAAGCAAGCGAATCGAGAATCACAAGCCTCGCCAGTAGCTCAGACGGATTCGAATTAATCGCAGACTGTAGCCCAATGAAAAAAATTCGCGTTTCGGTTATTGGATGTGGGTACCTCGGCAGCATTCACGCCCGACTATGGATGAATGAAGCGCGAGCAGAGGTCGTCGGAGTGTACGATTCTCAGCCAGAGCGTGCTGCCGCACTTGCCAATGAACTTGGCGTCCGAGCATTTGCTTCGCTCGCGCAGGCATGCCAAGACAGCGATGCACTCACAATTGCTGTTTCAACCAGCAGCCACGCTGAGGTTGCACTCGAAGCAATAAGATTGTCCAAACACGTGCTGATCGAAAAGCCTGTTGCCGCAACGGTACCCGAAGCAGAAGCTATCGCTCGTGCAGCAGCAGAGCGCGGCGTCGTCGTGCATGTTGGTCATGTCGAGCGGTATAATCCTGCCTTCCGAGCTGCGCGTGCCTATGTGAACATGCCGCTGTTTATCGAAGCACATCGTCTGAGTCCATTTCGAGTTCGCGGGACCGATGTTTCTGTCATTGGTGATTTGATGATCCACGATCTGGACCTTGTGCTTGCCTTAGTCGGCAAGCCAGCGCTCCGCGTTGAGGCGCATGGCGTTGCCGTTATCAGCGACTCGGTTGATATTGCCAATGCGCGTATCGAGTTTGAGGGTGGATGCATCGCCAATCTTACCGCGTCGCGGCTGACGCCGAAACCACTGCGGAAGTTGCGGCTGTTTCAACCGAGTGCGTATCTATCGCTTGATTTCTCTGCGCCAGAGCTGGAGGTATATCGTTTGGTGACGGAAGCTGATGGTATAGCGCCAGACCAGGCTGTCATGAGAGCGCCCGATTTTGGTTCGAAGGCAATCATCTGCGAGCATCCTCCGCTTGAGCCATCCAACGCGATTGCTGAAGAACATCGCGCATTCCTCGACAGCATCATCAATGGTGCACCAGCAGTGGTTAGTCTCGACGATGGGATAGCAGCACTCCGCCTTGCCAGCGAAATCGAGCGGTGCGTTGTTGAGCGCATGTCATCGGTAATTATCGCATGATGCGGTGGCTTGCACTGTGTATCGGAGTTACGCTTTCAGCTCATGCACAGGTTGAATTGAGCGACTCACCACGCACCGGATCGGTTGTTCTGGCACCGCTGTTTACAACCGATTATCAAGCGCTGTGGACCAACCCGGCTAATCTTGGTTTTGTGCCGGAAACGATTACCTTCTCGTTGGGTTCGCCGATGGAGTATGGAGAGTATCTCGTCCAGCGACATTGGAGCATCGGAGCTGGTGAAATCGGCGCAAGCATTGCATCGAATGCATTGAGCGATGTACAGCTCCGCTCGATCATCTTTCAAACAAGTTCGACACAATTTTCGCTCGACGACAAACGTCAGCTTGCAGAACAATTCGCCGGACGCGGACTATCGTTCAATGTTGATGCAGTGCTGGTCGGTGTTGCATACCAAAGCTCCCACTGG
>JBBIUD010000316.1:0-2157 GCA_037440485.1 Chlorobiota bacterium | reverse complement strand
CTCGTTCGCCCCGTTCGGCTGGAGCAGATCAAAGCAACGCCAGCACTGCACTCGATGCAATTGCTCAAGCAGTCGCGTCTGTCGGTGATGCCGCTTTCGCCCCAGGAGTACCAAACGCTCCTTCAGCTTGCCCAGGCATAATGCTCCCGTTGGGCGAACCGATCCGCGTTATGTGCCCATGCTCGAGTTCAATAACCAAATCCGCATCAGCTACCGAAGCAGGTCGGTGCGCAATAGTCAGCACTGTTTTCCCGCGGCAATGCTGGGCAAGCGTCTGGCGAATTGCGGTATCGCTGAGGACGTCAATACTGGCGGTTGCTTCGTCGAGGACGATAATAGGTGCCCCAACCAGTAACGCCCGCGCCAGGCACAGGAGCTGCCGCTGACCCTGACTGAAGTTCCCACCGTGCTCGCCGATTGGCGCGTCCAGACCGCCCAGCTCGACAATCGTTTCCGACAGGGTGACTTTTTCCAACACCTGCCAGAGTTCTCGATCAGTGAAGCGTCCCCAGCGATCAAGATTCGAACGAACCGTCCCCAGCAACAGCACCGGGTCTTGCGGTACGACACTGATCGCAGAACGAAGCCGCTCCAGTGGTATGCGGCAATGGTCCACCCCACCAATGAGAACACGTCCCCGCTCGGGTTCAACAAACCGAAAGAGCGTCTGAAAAAGAGTCGTCTTGCCCGATCCGGTCCGACCGACAATACCGACGTGCATGCCGGGTTCGATGCGAAAGCTCAGGTCCTCGAGCACCCACGGCAACTGCGGGCTATAGCGTACCCAGACACCGTCGATTTCGATCGAAGCGCCGACAGCAGGAGATGAATCTATCCACGGTGCATCGGCAGGCAAAGCGGGTGTGCACCGGACCGGTGGCTCTGGCTCGACGCTACCGAGCGCATGGACACGTTCGAGCGAGGTCATGCGCGATTCCACCTCGCTAAAAGCGCGAACGCACCAATTGTGATTGCCCCAGAAGGTGATCGTGTAGGTGAGCACAACACCTGCCACACCGGTCGAAATCGTTCCGGCTTGCACCGCCAGGACGAGCACGACCACCGTCACCAGCGCGATGACACTGCTGATCAGCGGTGCGCGAGCAGAAAACCAGCGGTTGATCAAAATGTTGCTCCAGTACATGCGCAGGTAGGAGCGCATGGCAGTAGCAAAGCGCTCGAGAAAGACGCCCTGCTTGCCAAAGGCTCGAATCGTCAGCAAGCCGTGCAGCGTTTCTTTGAACAGCACATAGCGCGGCGAGCGGGCGATACTTTCGAATCGTTTCGCCTCGCGTGCGACGCGGCGGTAGTCACGCTGGATGCGGTAGTAAACAACAAGCGCCGGCGCCGCAATCAGCAGCACGATCGGTGCTGTCGCCGCGATGAGCACAAGCGTTCCCACCATCGCGGCAAACGACCGTATGGCGCTTTCGAAATTCCACGCCAGCTCATCGTCAATGGCTTGGGTATCGCGCGCGAAGCGGTTGAGGATGCGCCCACTCGGCGTTGTGTCGAAAAATCGCAGTGGTGCATGCAAAACCGCTCGGAGCATGCGTTGATGTATCCGCTTGCTTGCCACCAGCGCTCGCTCCATCCACACGCGACGCTCAGCGTATTGCGCCGCAAGGGTACCGATGCCCAGTGCCGCATACACACCCAGCAGCGCCCGCCAATCGGTCTGCGCAGTGCCCTGCGCCAGCCACAAACTTTGCAGCATCGGCAGGGCAACAATTGCCACGCCCAATAGCACCATTGCGGCAAGGATTGCTGCGGTCGCCAGAGGCTTTTCGCCGCCGAACATGCGCACGTAGTACCAAAACAGCGATGCTTTGACGACGCCGACGGCACGGTCTTCATCCTGGCTGAGCGTACCGTTGGTGGTGCTGGTTGTGCTCGGCACTGCCGTTTCTGCCGGGGACGGTGTCGGCGGTGAGGCGTGCGCGCGGCGATGCTCAGCAATGAACGCGCGGAACCGCTCTGAGCGTTCGAGTAACTCGGTGTAGGTCCCAACTGCTTCGATCCGTCCTGCATCGAGCACGACAATTCGGTCGAAGCGATGGAGATGCTCGAGTCGGTGTGTGGCAACGATGCGCGTGCGGTCTTTCCAGCGACCGAACAGAAGGTGCTCGACCAGATGTGCCTCGGTGCGTGTATCCA
>JBBIUD010000315.1:0-2173 GCA_037440485.1 Chlorobiota bacterium | reverse complement strand
ACCCTTCACGTGGGAGGCACGGCGACGCATGACAGTTGCGCTCGACGGTATCGAGTTGCTCCGCCAGAATGTAGACGCCCTGATCGTCATTCCCAACCAGCGATTGATGGACATCATTGATCGCTCAACGTCCTTTATCGAAGCGTTCCAGCGGGTTGATGATGTGCTCTATAATGCGACGCGTGGTATTGCCGACATTATTAGCGGAAGCGGATATGTCAACGTTGACTTCGCCGATGTAAAAGCGATCATGCAAAACAAGGGTGATGCGATTATGGGGATTGGCAGTGCAACTGGGGAATACCGCGCTCGCGAAGCTGCAATCAATGCAATCCAATCGCCACTGCTCGATGGTGTCTCGATTGCCGGTGCTGAGGGCGTTCTGGTCAATATCACAGCGCGCGAGGATGTCAGCATGGCTGAGATTGGCGAGGCAGTCCAGACAATCGAAGAAGCAGCCGGAGAACAGGTCAATTTGATTTTTGGTGTTGTCTTCAAAGAAGATGTCGGCGATGCTCTCCTTGTCACAGTCGTTGCAACGGGTTTTGGTCAACAAGCAGCGCAGAATCTCGACATGGTGGTCACATCGGCAGCACAAAACCAGGTTCAATTTGAACAACAGGTTCAAACCTCAACACGCCTGGCAGCCAACTCGGCAGGAACACCGATCGTACCAATACCAACAGTTGGTTCCAGACCGCTCCCGGATGCCGCACCCATTGGTCACGAGCAAACTGCTGCATACGATGAACCTGCCTTTATTCGACGGCACGATATGGCAAATCATCAGTCAACACCAATGCAAAATTCTACAGACAAACCGGTCAGCGATAAACCAGCGTTCTTGCGTCGAATCATGGACTAAACACGGCGACTACTCTCAGACACTGCCATGAGGGGAGATGGTACACCTCCACCAAGCGCTGCCTACGTTCACCGAGGCAGCGCTTTTGTTACACGGAGGAATGCCGAAATCCGTCCAACGCGTCGAGTCATACTCATGCAAGGATGTTAGTGGTGAGATGGTTGGTATTGCTGCTTCTAACGACAATTGCATATACTGCACAGGCACAAACACCAGTACCTGGGGAATCCAAACCTCAACCAGGTGATGACGGAACGATTCCGCCAGATACAGTTTTTGTGTTCACCTCGCCACGTCCGCTTGTCAATCATGTTGAGCGGCAGCAAAAAATTGGCGGCGGTGGTATCGCGGTCCTCTTTTCCCAAAGCGGTTTCGGACTTGGCTTTTTCTATCGGCATCCGATTACCAATCAGCTTTGGACAACGATCGAGCTTGGAATTTCGGGAGCGCGCAACAGCAGTGAAATTGAATCGCTCTATGACCCCATCAGCGGGCGGTTGCTTGTGCCAGGAAAGATCAACCGATTGTTCATTTTCCCGCTCACCATTGGAGTCAATCACCGACTATTTGAGGAAAGTTTGAGCGAATCGTTACGCCCATACATCAGTGCTGGCGTCGGTCCGACCCTTGTTGTTTCGACACCATACGAATACGAGTTTTTTCAATCGTGGGGCTATGCACGTGGCTATTGGCGGTTTGGCTCGTATGTCGGAGCGGGATTGTTGTTTGGTCCGCAATCAAAAAGCGATGCTTCGTTCAACATCCGCTACTACTACATTCCCTTCGGCGGCGATGGGCTTGAAAGCATTCAAGGTCAGCCGATCAAAACATTTGGTGGCGTCTTTTTGATGCTCGCCATCGGTTTTTAGAGGGCGTATCTTTGCCACCTGCGAAACGTACTCTGGTAATGCATATGCTCCATACTCGACTTGAATCGGATACCATGGGCACGATTGAAGTGCCGGCTGACAAATATTACGGTGCCCAAACAGCGCGTTCGCTTATTCACTTTGCTATCGGCACAGAGCGGATGCCCCGTGAATTGATTCGTGCGTTCGGCATTCTCAAAAAGGCAGCAGCCCGAGCTAATGCAGAGCTTGGCCTGCTCTCGACTGATAAGCGTGATCTCATCGTCGCAGCAGCAGATGAAGTCATTGCCGGTAAACTCGATGACCATTTCCCGCTATCAGTCTGGCAAACCGGATCGGGCACGCAGACAAACATGAACGTCAATGAAGTTATCGCTAACCGTGCGATTGAACTTGCCGGCGGTCAGTTGGGTTCGAAAAAACCAATCCATCCTAACGA
>JBBIUD010000314.1:0-2194 GCA_037440485.1 Chlorobiota bacterium | reverse complement strand
CCTGGCGCGGATCGTGCATGAGGATGGCTGTGAGGGGATTCTCCAAGTTGTCCTCGACATTACCGAACGCGCCACTGCTGAGCAGCGTCTTCGCCATGCTGCCTCCTATTTGGAGCAGAGTATCGAGCCGATTGTTGAATGCGACAATGACTATGTTGTTACCTACCTCAACCGTGCTGCGTATGCAGCGTTTCCCGAGATCACCGTTGGTTCGTCTATCCGGGCGCATCCGCTTGCTGCTGATTTAGAGCAGCCCGGCGCAATTGTCCAGGGACAGCCGCAGTCCACAGCCATTAGCGTTGGCTCGAAAGTATTCATGCGACTGGTTGCACCGACAGAGCGAGGATGGCGGCTATTTTGCCATGACGTCACAACGTTGGTTGAGGCGGAAAAAGCGCTTCGCCGAGCGCTCGAGTACGAACAAACGATGAACATGCTCCGTACGCAATTTGTCTCGACGCTCTCGCATGAGTTCCGCACACCCCTTGCCGGCATACTGACAGCAGCGCAACTGCTCGATCGTTACGGCGATGTTATGACCTCTGAACAGCGTAGAGAAACAACTCGCTCGATTGCCGCCCGTGTCCGTGATTTGGAGTACATCGTGCAGTCCTTCACTCGGCGATCAGCGCTGCTCGGACGCACCGATGCGACGATGTCAGAAATTGATCCAGCCGAGCTGATTCGCCAACTTGCCGAAGAAATCGAGATTATCAGACGAAAACACAGTCCCGTTACCATCTCTGGTGGCATACCTGAACGCATCCAAATTGATGCGGAACTCTTTCGAGCAGCTCTGGAGGTCCTCCTCGATAATGCTGCTCGGTATAGCCCTGAGCAGAGCACTATCGAGGTTCACCTGGCGCTGGCGGATACAAATCGGCTGTGCGTTACACTTCGTGATCATGGCATCGGGATCCCGGCGGATGAAATGGATCGGCTCTTTCTACCCTACTTCCGCAGTTCCCGAACGGGCAATATTCCTGGCAGCGGGCTGAGTCTTGCAACGCTGAAACCACTGATTGAATCAGTCAATGGATCGCTCTCGCTGAGCAATCATCCCGATGGAGGTATGATTGTTGAACACTTCTCTCCGACGGCTAGTGAATAAATCGCGTACGATACTGCTCATTGATGACTCGGACTACATCATCGAAGGAACGGCGTCGTTGCTTCGGTTCGAAGGCTATACGGTGATAACGGCAAGCAACGGACGCGATGGACTGGCTCTTGCCAAGCAGCACCACCCAGACCTGATCATCTGCGACGTGTCCATGCCGGAAATGGATGGCTATACGGTGTTGCGGCATTTACGCGACGACCCAGACACCGCTTCGCTCCGCTTTATGTTCTTGACTGCTCGCACAGAAAAAAGCGATATGCGAATGGGAATGGACATTGGCGCCGATGATTACTTGATCAAGCCGTTTTCAATCGAGGAATTGCTCTCTGCGATTGATGCGCAGTGGAAAAAGCACGACCTGCTCCAACGCAACGTTGAGGAAATTAAGCTCAACGTTACCTATGCCCTTCCGCATGAATTTCGCACGCCACTCAACCAGATACTTGCGGCTGCTAACGCAATTCGTTCGGCTGAACCAAGTCATGCTGCCATTATCGAGTATGCCGACGACATCATCGCAAGTGTTCAGCGGCTGCTGCGCATCACGGAAAATTTTTTAGTGTATGCACAGCTCGAAGCACTCAGCGCCGATCGAACGGCGCGCGATCAGTTGTGCCGATTCCACACCGACGAAGCAGCAGCAGTTGCTGCCGATATTGCGATGACAAAAGCAGAACGCTATGGACGCAGTGCGGATTTGGTTATCGGCTCCATACCGGAAGGAGTCTGCGTTACCATGTCGAGCGAGAACTTCCACAAGCTGCTCGATGAACTGCTCGACAATGCATTCAAATTTTCGCGATCAGGAACGCCTATTCACATTGAGATCGCAACAGTTGATTCATGGTTGGAAATGCGTATCCGCGATGCTGGTCCGGGGATGACTCCAGCACAGATTAGCAAGATCAGCGCCTACACGCAATTCAATCGCTTCGTTCAAGAGCAACAAGGCATTGGCTTGGGGTTGGTGATAGCACGCCGATTAGTTGAGCTGCACGGAGGTGAATTCCGCATAGATGCAGTGCCTGATAGGGGCACGGAAGTTATCATTCGGCTACCGCGTTGCTAAGC
>JBBIUD010000313.1:0-2198 GCA_037440485.1 Chlorobiota bacterium | reverse complement strand
CGGAAGCGTCGAAGAAGGAGCTGACCGCGACATCGTCTCCGCACTCAAGGCAGCCGGCAAAGTGCTCAAAGCAAGCTTCGACTATGAGCACTCGTACCCCCATTGCTGGCGGACAGGGAATCCCGTCATGTACTATGCGCGGGAGTCGTGGTTCATTCGCTCGCCCGAGTACCGCGATCGCATGATCGAACTCAACGCCACCATTCAATGGCAGCCACCAGAAATCGGGGCGGGACGCTTCGGTAATTGGCTGGAAGAGGTCAAAGATTGGGCACTGTCGCGCGACCGGTTTTGGGGAACGCCATTGCCGATCTGGACAAGCGATGATGGCGATTGCTTTGCTATTGGCTCCATTGCCGAGCTGATGGAAGGATTCGTCGAGCAACCGGGTGGCGGGCGCGTTCCAGTTGCAGCCATTGCCGATCAGCTCGACCTGCATCGTCCGTTTGTTGACAGCATCGTCTTTGAGCGAAACGGAAAAATCTACCGCCGTGTGCCGGATGTCATAGACGTTTGGTACGACAGCGGTGCAATGCCGTTTGCACAATTCCACTACCCATTCGAAAACCGTGAATTGTTCGAGCGGTCGTTCCCGGCTGATTTCATCGCTGAAGGAATAGACCAAACGCGTGGCTGGTTCTATACGCTCCACAACCTGGCTACCGCACTGTTTGATAAACCTGCTTTCCGCTCGGTCGTGGTCAACGAACTGGTGCTCGATAGTGCCGGACAAAAAATGAGCAAAAGCCGCGGAAACACTGTTGATCCGTTTGCGATGATGCAGCGCTATGGCGCCGATGCTGTCCGCTGGTACATGGTCGTGAGCAATCCACCCTGGAAGCCGCTCCGATTCAATGAAGCAGACATCAGCACCACCGTCATTGCCGACTTTTTCCGGGCACTGACCAATACGTACGCATTCTTTGCGCTGTACGCGAACGTTGATGGATTCAGCGCTACCGAGCCACTGATACCGGTTGCCGATCGCCCAGAAATTGACCGCTGGGTGATTTCGGCACTCAACTCGGTGTGCACGCGCTACTGCGCCGAAATGGATCGCTACGACATGACGCGGGCAGCACGACTGGTGCAAGATTTTGTGCGGCGTGATGTGTCGAACTGGTACGTTCGCCGCAATCGTCGCCGCTTCTGGAAAGGTGAGCGCGATGAGGATAAGCGCGCTGCATACCAAACGCTCTACCAAGTGCTTCGCACGGTGAGTGTGCTCATCGCTCCAATTGCACCCTTTTTAGCTGAGGACCTTTACCAGCGTCTTCGCCGCGATGATGATCCGCTGTCGGTGCACATGGAACGGATCGAGCCGGGCGACCCAGCACTGGTTGATAGCACGCTCGAACGCCGCATGGAGCTTGCCCAGCGCATTGTGTACCTTGCTCGCTCGCTGCGGGAGAAGGCACGCATTCGCACACGCCAGCCGCTTCGCCGCATCATGGTACCGCCTGTATCGAGTCAGCAGCGCTGCGATATTGAGCACGTTGCCCAGCTCATCTGCGAGGAAATCAACGTCAAAGCGATCGAATTTCTCGATGACGAGGCTGCTATCGTGCACCGCACAGCAAAGCCAAACTTTCGCACGCTCGGCAAACGATATGGCAAGGACGTGCAGCGCATCGCCAATGCCATCCGTGCGCTCGACTCTGCGCAGCTTCGCACGCTGCTGGCTAACGGACAACTGGAGCTTCACCTCGATCAGCTCACCGCAACTATCACACTCGACGATGTGGAAATCATCAGCGAAGACATCGAAGGGTGGCTCGTGGCATCGGAAGGTAACGTGACTATCGCACTCGATACCGAGATCACACCTGAGCTGCGCGCCGAAGGTATTGCGCGCGAGTTGGTCAACCGTATCCAGAACCTGCGGAAAACTTCCGGTTTCGACGTCACCGACCGCATTCGCCTTGCAATCGAAACACCCGATCCTGACATCCGCGCAAGTATCGAACAGTTGCAGAGCTACGTGATGGAAGAAACACTTGCTGTTGAGCTTGTCCATACAGCTCTTGGCGACCGCGGAACGGTTGTTGACCTCGATGGTTCATACGTCCGCATCCACGTCGAGCGTGCTGAGTGATGTTCTCCCGGATTGGTCACTACGAGCATCGCTCACAGCCGCTGCTGGAGGGTCGTCTTTTTTTACGGCGTCTTCTCAGTCACGGTATGGTTGCAAGTCTGCT
>JBBIUD010000312.1:0-2200 GCA_037440485.1 Chlorobiota bacterium | reverse complement strand
CGATAGACTCGCTGGTGGGGATGCCTTGTGGACGTGGGATTTCCTGCCACGACAGACCAATGTCTGTTGAGCGGTAGAAAGTAGCGCCTGTTTCGATGACGAGTGCTTCCAGTCCGATAGAATCGGCGCACGGTGCAAAGTGTAGCTCTCCATGCAGGGACGGAAGTTCTAGCAATGACCACGACACGCCACCATCGAAGGAACGAAAAATTTTCGTTCCACCCGATAGTTGCACAAAGAGCATACCGGATGTGCTCTGGTAGAATCGCTCCACCTCGGCACCATCTTTCCGTGCAAGAAGCTGCCACTGTGCTGACAGTGTCGCAGTTAAGAACGCCGCAAGTGCAATAAGAATGCGAACCATCAAAAGTGTTGCTCAATGTTTGACATGTTCAAAATTTGATGCATACATTTTTTGCCTCGGTAAAGAAGCGATATGCTTCCCATCCACCTTCGCGACCGATGCCGCTGTGTTTGGTACCGCCGAATGGTGTGCGCAGGTCGCGGACCATCCAGCAGTTGACCCATACAATACCACACTCAAGCTGTGCGGCGACAGTGTGTGCACGGCTCAAATGCTGTGTCCAGATGCTTGCGGCTAAGCCGTAGCGAACATCGTTTGCCAGTGCAATAGCTTCTTCAACTGAATCGAATGGAAGGACCGTCACAACTGGTCCGAAGATTTCTTCTTGGTTTGCACTGCACTGTGGCGCAAGACTGGTTATCACTGTTGGTTCGACGAACCAGCCATTGGCACATCGTCCCGATGGATGGACGGCATTGCCACCGACGACTATTGTGCCACCGTCGGAGCGCGCCTGTTCGATGGCTCCGAGCACCTTTCGGTAGTGAGCCTCGGACACAAGTGCGCCGATCTGCGTTGTTTCTTCGAACGGATCACCAACGGTCAGCGTCCGGACATGATCGCTGAGTCGAGCGAGAACTTCATCAAAAATTGTGCGCTCGACAATCAAGCGCGAGCCGCAGAGGCAGATTTCACCCTGATTGAGAAACGCAGAACGAGCAATCTGCGGAATAGCGCTCTCTAGATCAGCATCGGCAAAGATTATTGTTGGATTTTTCCCGCCTAATTCCAGCGAGAGCTTTTTGAACAATGGTCCAGCAGTTCGGGCAATGTACTGTCCGGTAGCGGTGCTCCCCGTGAACGAAATCGCACGAATGCGCTGATGCTCGACGATTGCTGCGCCGGCTTCGGTGCCGTAGCCGTGAACAATATTGAGCACACCGGGTGGCAACCCACACTTCTGGCAAAGCTCAGCAAAGCGCGTCGCTGTCAGAGGTGTCAGCTCCGATGGTTTTGCAACGACGGTATTGCCAAATGCAAGGGCTGGAGCGACCTTCCACGTTAGCAGGTACAGTGGCAAATTCCACGGCGATATGCAACCGACCACACCGATCGGCTGGCGAAGGGTGTAGTTGAGCATACCCGGTGCCGGATGAGCGTCTGTCCATGTATGCAATGCTGCTGCAGCAAAAAAACGTAGGTTTGCAATGGATCGCGGAATGTCGAGTGACCGAGCAAGCCAGAGAGGTTTTCCCTGGTCGCGTGACTCAGCACGGGCAAGGTCTTCGGCAGCATCTTCGAGCATATCTGCTAAGCGGTTGAGAATCGCTGCACGCTCGGAGGCGGGACACTCTGACCAAGCAGGAAATGCTCGCTCTGCAGCTTCGACCGCGCGCGTGACATCTGCCGCGGTGCCACGCGCTACCTGTGCATAGATGCTCCCCGTGGCAGGTTCGTACACGTCAATCCAGTCGGATGATGGGATAAAGCTGCCGTCAATGTAGTGGCAGAGCTGTTCCATCGGCAGATGCGGTGGTGTTACTGCTGCAGCGAAGATACTCAATTGCGCTGCGTTACACTGCACGCGCTGGCATGACAATTGTAAATTGCTTGTGTGATTGTTCTCCCAACGCACATCCAGGATGGACCTTCATCGTGCTGCTGAATCGTTTTTTGTCTGGCTATCAACAAGCGGCTATCGTAACCATACGCAAAAACGGTACCGCGATGCCATTGCCGAATTTGTTGTGTATATGACCGATGGTGGAGCCCGTCAGCAAAACGATCACGCACCACTCGCGCTTGGTCAGATCACTCCCCACCACATTCGCAGCTTTGTTGCATACCTTCACCACAAACAGAATGCGAAGCGAACGATTGCAACCAAACTGAGCG
>JBBIUD010000311.1:0-2200 GCA_037440485.1 Chlorobiota bacterium | reverse complement strand
GACCGGTGCGTAATCGCCTAAGTTCTCCAGAACTTTCCCCGAGCCACGTGCAACCGCCGTCAATGGATCATCAGCTACGTGAACAGGGAGACGCGTTTCACGTGCAATCCGTTCATCGAGACCACGCAGAAGCGCTCCACCACCTGTGAGGATGATGCCACGGTCGAAAATATCGGCGGATAATTCTGGCGGTGTACGCTCAAGCAAATTCATGATCGCTTCGATGATAAGCTGAATCGAGCCTTCGAGGGCTTCGCGTATCTCGGCAGAACTAATTTCGATCATCCGTGGTATGCCCTCGACAAGATCACGACCTTTGACCTCGATGATTACGTCTTCATCAACGGGATAGGCTGAGCCAACCTCATGCTTGATGATTTCCGCAGTGCGTTCCCCAATCAAGATATTGTGTTTGCGCTTGAAGTGTTGAACGATGGCACTGGTCATTTCATCGCCAGCAACGCGAATAGATTCATCGCTAACAATTCCCGATAGTGCAATGACAGCGATTTCGGTTGTACCACCACCAATATCAACGATCATGTTCCCAACAGGCTCGTGAACGTCGAGTCCTACTCCGATTGCTGCAGCCATAGGCTCGGCGATCAGGTACACTTCCTTTGCGCCCGCGTGCTCAGCACTATCGCGAACGGCACGCTTTTCGACCTCGGTGATGCCGGATGGAACGCAGATTACAACCCGCCGCACAGGTTGCCAGGACTGCGACACTTTCCGAATAAATGCGCGAAGCATTCCTTCGGCAATCTCGAAGTCCGCGATAACGCCGTCTTTGAGTGGGCGAATCGTGCGAATTTCTTTGTGAGTTTTTCCAACCATCGCATTGGCTTCGTGTCCAACAGCGATGATATTCTTGGTTGTGCGGTCGAAGGCAACAATGGAAGGTTCGTTGAGCACGATACCCTTGCCCTTCATCCATACCAGTGTATTAGCGGTGCCAAGATCAATGGCAACGTCGTTCGAGAAAAATGAAAATTTCATACCTGTGCGGGAATTGTCGGTCCTCTACCACGCCATGCCAACAGGGACTACAGTCGGTCGGTGGCGGCGCAAAACTACAAATTTTCGTGCACCGTTAGTTGCATGGTTACTGCTGCCCCTTTGTGCTGCGCTGGAACATTGAACTCAAGTATGCGCGAAACGAAAGCTCAGCTGGTGCTGGTGTGGGGCGAGGCATTTTGATTGCCTGTGGGGGTGGCGTGACTGCCGTCGGAGTTGATGATGGTTGTTGAGCAGGTTGAGTTATTGGAAAACTTCCAAGCAAGGATACATTCTGTTCGGTTACCCCTAACAGAAAGCGCTTGTCGCCTATATCAACGATGACAACCGATGCTTTCGGTGCTATCGGTTGCCGTGCAATGATTCGGATTGGTAGACCGTGCACCAAACCCCGATTGGTTGCAAACCGGCGTACAACAATTGCAATGACTGCCAGCACAACAATGCTAGCGAGCAAGATCAATGCAGCGTTGATTACTGTCCAATCCATCAAATCAATCAGGATATGACTGCCACGAACTTAGCAATCCAGCGCTGTATTTTGCGCAAAACTTTGTGCACGGATTCATGAAAGTTGCAGTTGTCCAAATGCAGCCGGTATTGGGTGATCTCAATGCCAATTATCAGCGTATTTGTACATTGCTTACGCGCGCAGAAGCAGATGTGGTTATCTTCCCGGAGCTTGCACTCAGCGGGTATTTTTTCACCGATCGTCAGCAGCTTGCCACCATCGCAATCGAACGGACCTCGCCTATACTGAGCGATCTCAGCAAGATTGCCGTCGCACAACAGAAGGTTGCTATCATTGGATTTCCGGAGCGCGATGCCGACCACATCTATAACACTGCAGTGCTGCTCGGGTATAACACCGACCGTTGCTATTACCGCAAAACGCACCTTTTCTACAAAGAACGCTTCATCTTCGACGAAGGAAATACCGGCTTCCCCGTTGCTCAGATCGGACAAGGTGTACTCCGGATAGGCTTGATGATTTGCTACGACTGGCGCTTCCCGGAAGCAGCACGAACATTAGCGCTCGGTGGCGCCGATCTTATCGCCTGCCCATCGAATTTAGTCACACACGTTTGGCGGATGGCAATGCCTGTGCGCGCACTGGAAAACAAAGTCTATCTTGCTGTTGCAAACCGCATTGGCACTGAATCGAGCAACGGCGAAACGCTCT
>JBBIUD010000310.1:0-2209 GCA_037440485.1 Chlorobiota bacterium | reverse complement strand
CCTGGAAGATCAGCGCCGACTCCACCACTGCCATGGGCACATTCGATGCGGCGAGTTCATCGAGCATTCCCGCAATTTTCTCCAGCACACGAGGGTGAACAGTTTGTTCAACGAAGCGGCGGTCTGCGATGTTTTCCGGCAAATGACCAAAGATGCGCGCCGCCAGCAGCGCCCGGTTGATCGGTGCATCGCTCGGCACAACGGCTTCTCCAAAGCGCTCACGCAACAGTGAGCGTACCTGGGGGTCGTGCTCCATGATCTGGTGGGCAAGCTGGTCGCTGGCGATGACGGGAATGCCGTTGCGCTCGAGAATACGAGCGACTTCGCTTTTGCCGCTGGCGATAGTGCCGGTCAATCCAATGACGATCATTTTGGGGATGCGCAGAAAATCCGTATTTTTGCAGCCCGAATTTATGGCACTGCTGCCGACACTACCAGTGTTCAGGTGTTAGTATCGGGGTCGTTGCTTGGTCCCATCGACTAATGGTTAGGTCACCACCCTTTCAAGGTGGCGGTACGGGTTCGAATCCCGTTGGGACTACCACAAACCAAAATAGGGATGCCCAGCAAGTCCCAACAGAGATCATTGCTGTATCCGTGTGAGTGTCAGGTACAGATACAACAGGCAGGACAGTCTTGAAAACATAGATACGGTGTTGCCAGGGAAGCATCTTTCTTGAACAACAGTCTCTTGAGCCTACATAACTTTGCCTCCGTCGTGTGTACTACACTACAGCCTGCCTGCCAAGATGGACACAGCAATTGCTCATTTTTACTGCGATGCTGCGGGGAAATTACATTGGCATTCCCTTGATCAACACTTAGACGATGTCACACAGCGCGCTGCAGCATTTGCACGCGCTTTCGGTAACGAGGACTGGGCAGAGTACCTGGGCGCATTGCACGATCTTGGTAAGTTCCATCCTGATTGGCAACGATACATCCATGCTCAAGCCAGTACTAATGGGAACACTGCGCTATCGCGCCCACGACACAGCGGAGTCGGCGCCATTGCCGCATGGGAGGGTGCTCACCAATGCCCTCCCGCACGAGTGTTGGCGTACTGCATCGCTGGACACCATGCGGGATTAGACAATTGGTACGGTGGGCTTCAGGATCGACTCAATAGCATGGATGAGCAAACGCTCTACCGCGTGGTTGCCGAGCTACCCTCAGCGCAGACATACCTTCTGAAAAAGTTGCCATCATCGGCGCCACCCTTTGCTGGCACACAGGACTATGAGCAGGCGCATTTGTGGGTCAGGATGTTATTCTCCTGCTTAGTGGATGCTGATTTTCTCGACACCGAAGCATTCATGCAGCCTGGACGTGCTTCCGTACGTGGGGACTATCCATCACTTGAGGAACTGAAAAAGCGCTATGATCAATTCATGGCCGAAAAAGAAACCACCGCACCCGATACACCGCTCAACCGACTGCGTAAACAGATTCGGCAGATGTGTATTGAATATGCCTCCGAGAAGCCGGGATTTTTTTCGCTCGTTGTGCCGACTGGTGGCGGCAAGACGCTTGCCTCGATCGGCTTCGCGTTAGCCCACGCCCTTGCTCACGGCATGGAACGTATCATCATTGCTATTCCCTACACAAGCATCATCGAGCAAACATCGGCCGTCCTTCGCTATGGCACTGATGATCCGGAGGAGATCAAGCGCCGAATTGAATCCGGGCAAGTCCTCTTTGGTGAGGACGCAGTCATCGAGCATCACTCCAACCTTAATCCCGACCGCGAGACGGAGCGCTCACGCCTGGCAAGTGAAAACTGGGATGCACCGATCATTGTCACGACAAACGTCCAGCTCTTCGAATCCCTTTTTGCGACAAAGCCCTCGACATGCCGGAAGCTCCACAATCTGGCTCGCAGCGTTATCATTCTCGATGAAGCGCAAATGCTTCCGCCGGAGCATTTGCGCCCCATTCTATCTGCACTGCATGGATTGGTCAAGTACTTCGGTGTCAGTGTCGTTCTGATGACAGCAACGCTGCCAGTTCTGGAAGGCACGATCGGTTCGGCTCCGGCAGCAATCCAGGGACTACCACGTGCAGTGCAGTTGATAAAGGAACCGGATAAACTCGCGCAGGACTTCCAGCGCTACCGCCAGCTCGAGTTGCAGTTTGTAAGCCAGTTAACCTGGGAGCAGGTGCGCGATCAACTTTGCCAGCATGAGCAGGTTTTAGCTATTGTCAATTC
>JBBIUD010000309.1:0-2227 GCA_037440485.1 Chlorobiota bacterium | reverse complement strand
TCAGGCGCGGGAACAATGTCCGAATCGAGCATTGCCAACAGTGGTGCACGAATATGCTTGAGCGCAAGGTTACGCGTGGCATTCCGTCCACGGTGTGCATTGCCAGGATGCCCCAGGAGCAGCGAATCAGTGCCAGGCAAACCAATGCGTTCGACCAATCTGCGCACCGCCAGACTGGCACCATCAATGCAGAGCAACACACGGAACGACGAAACCGTTTGCTGCTGCAAACCCTCCAAGCACGCCTGCACCTCCTGGGCATTCTCGTAGGCGGGAATGATCACGTCGAATCGAACGCTCATTTCGATGCCTGGGCAATGACCTCGAAGGCTATCTCAGCAAAATTGAACAAACCGCGCCGACCGACGATCCATTCTGCTGCAAGCACCGCACCGAGCGCGAAGCCGCGACGGGATTTTGCTGTGTGCGTGATTTCGATTGTATCCGACGCAGAATCAGCCACAATGGTATGGATGCCAGCAATGCTGCCCACGCGTGCTGAGCTGATTGTGATTGCATCACTCGGCGGTGATTCGGGCGACGCATGAACGTCGGCAGGGTACGGCAAATGTTGGCGCAGCGTGCGTGCAAGGAGCAGCGCTGTTCCGCTGGGATGATCCCGTTTTGCGCGATGGTGTGTCTCGTGGATATGGAGCTGGTAGCCGAGTGCTGGTGACAGCATCTGGGCAAGGAGCGCTGCGAGTCGCACCGTCATCGCAACACCGATGGAAAAGTTCGCTCCGACGACAATCCCAATGCGTTCGGCGGCAGTAGCGAGCATACCAGCATTGTCGCTCCAGCCCGTCGTCCCAAGAACTAGCGGAACGCCCGCAGCCGTGCAGAGCGCCACATGACGTTCGACCGCTGACGCACTCGAAAAATCCAGCGCAGCATCTGCCTGCCGCAACTGATCAGCGGTGACAGGCTCGGCGGTGTGTGCCCGCACAACGACTTGATGCCCACGCTCGAGCGCAACGTGCTCGACGTGTTTGCCCATTCGCCCATAGCCGAGCAAGGCAAGACGGAGCGAGGTCATGGCACCCCAGCGGGAATGTCACTGCTCACGAGCCGTCCTTCGTAGAGCGCCAAGCGGTGCGTAGCGGCAAAGTGCGCCGCTAAAAATGGATCGTGCGTGGCAACGATAATCGTTGCACCGCGCTGGTTTTCCGTGCGCAATTCCTCGGCGATGCGGGCGGTGGTGTCCACATCGAGATTACCGGTCGGTTCATCGGCGATAATGCACTCTGGTTCGGTGGCGAGAGCACGGGCAATACCAACAAGATGCCGTTCACCCATTGAGCACTGCGCGGGAAATTTTTCGCGAAGGTATCCGATGCCGAACCGTACCAGGACATCCAGTGTTCGGCGGCGTGCCTCCGCGCGGGGAACCTTTCGCAGCAGCAATGCCAGCAGCACGTTGTCGAATACCGTCAGCTCATCGAGCAGGCGGACGTCCTGGAAGCAAATCCCCAGTGCACGCCGCAAGTGCACCAGATGCCGACGCCGCAGCGTGCTGGTTCGTTGACCGTTGACGAAGACTGCACCGGCAGTCGGCAATACATCGGCATAGAGCAGACGCAAAAACGTTGTTTTTCCCGATCCAGTCGGACCGGTCACCAGAACCATGCTCCCTGCGGGAATGTGCGCACTGATCGCACTCAGCGCTGGCATGGCATCGAATTGGACGGCAACGTTCTGGAGATCAAATTGCATACGAGCGCACCAAAAGAGTAGCCGAGCAAAGTTACGGCGCTATGCACCGTGGGGACCGGTTTTTGGCAGTGGTGCGCGGTCGCGGACGTAATGATCGAGCCACCAGCGAATATCCCGGTCGCTTTCGGCGCGGCGTCCGGCGAGAATGTGATCGGCGTTGTCGTAGAGGATGAGCTTGTAGGGGAAATGCAAGCGTTGCAATTCCAGCGCAAGGTGGAGGCTCTGCTCTGGTTCGACGCGGCGGTCGCCCGTGCCGTGCAAAATCAGCAGCGGTGTCTGGCGCGGTAGTTCGTGCGCCCAGACGAGGACAGACCGCTCGCGGAGCTGCTCTTCGGTATCTCTGGCTGGATCGAGGAATCGCCCAAAGACCCGACGAATATGGGACTGCGGAGAACAGCGGTGGAGCATCGTCGGTGCACCGATGGTGACGGCAGCGCGAAAGGCAGTTGTGCGGCGGAGCATCATAAACGCCATCATACCGCCACGACTACCGCCTCGGGCTGATCGGCGGTAG
>JBBIUD010000308.1:0-2234 GCA_037440485.1 Chlorobiota bacterium | reverse complement strand
TCAAGAGAATGCATCGGAATACTCAGCATAAAAAAACAATTGTTTTGCACCGCATTATTTCTGATTTTCGCGCGCCTGTTTGACTTACGAATTCACCACAGGAGTTAGTGCTGATGAACGTTCCAGAGCAGTTGCGCTATACACGAGAACACGAATGGATTCGTGTCGAAGGCACCACCGGATGGATTGGCATCACCGATCACGCTCAAAGTGAGTTGGGCGACATTGTCTATGTTGACATACCAGCCGGACTAAGCCACGTTGAACGCGGTAAGGTTTTCGGCACAATCGAGGCAGTCAAAACGGTTGCTGATCTCTACGCACCGTGCAGTGGGAAGGTTTTGGAGGTAAACCCTGCAATTACTGCGACACCAGAGATCATCAATCGCGATTGCTACGGCGAAGGGTGGATTATCAAAATTGAGCTCGAATCACCGGCAGAACTCGATGAACTCATGAACGCCGCAGCATATCGGCAGTTCATCGGCGTTCCCCCGCAGTAGCACGCCACCAATCCGAACCGAGATTGCGATGGATTTTTTCCTCGAACTCCACAGTGGCCTACGCTGGATCGTTGCGCTTTCATTGATTGCGGCTACAAGTCTTGCTCTGGGTGGATGGATTCAGCAGCGGTGGTCGAAGCTGCATGGAATTGCTCTGGGCAGCGTTCCTGTGTTGCTGACACTACAATTTCTGCTGGGATTGGTCTTGCTCGTTCGATCGGGGATCGGAGCAGCATGGGGTGTTGCGGCTCTCCGTATCCAGCTCGAGCATGCGCTAACGATGCTGATCGCCGTTGGCATATCGCACATGCTGCCACGGCTCGCTCGTACACCAGATATCAAAACACGCGCCAGGAAGGTAGTGTTGGTTCTGCTGGCGATTACAGTCCTGGTTTTTGCCGGAGTTGTTCGTATTCGTGGGATTGGGTACTGGTTGCCGTTTTAGCGCCGGCTGAACGACGCCAGTCGCATGCAGATCAGATCCTGGAGATTTCGCGAGATGGATTCCGGTACCAGGAGGTGATTGGTCATAATCACAACGCAGAGGATTTCGCCGTCGCGTGTTGTGACGTAGCCAGCAAGAGTGGAAACATTGTTGAGTGTTCCGGTTTTTGCTGCGACGCTCCGTTCAGCCAGGGTACCGACCAAGCGTGTACGCAACGTCCCTGGCTCACCGGGTCGGGCAAGCGAAGCGACCACATCGTTACGATATGGACTACGCCATAGATGCCACAGCAGCCGCGCTACGAGCGATGGCGTACACAGGTTCAATCGAGATAGTCCGCTACCGTCACTCATCACAAGTTCATCACTGGGGAGACCGTTCCGCTGCAGGACTGTTCGGACGTACTCTGTTCCTGCCTCGAAGCTGCCGATCCCGCTGCTTTCCTTCGCGATTGTTTTGAGCAGCATTTCAGCACAGAGATTATGGCTGCTGCGATTCATGACCGCAAGGATAGACCGCAAGGGAATGGACGTATATTCGGCAAGCACGGGCAAACGGTTATACAGGATAGGCTCGCCCCATTCGGTTGCTGTCATGACGCTGCCACGAACACGAATGCGATGCCGCTCGAGTGCGTCCCGGAAGAGTGCAGCTACATAGGTCGCCGGATTTTCGACCGGCACTTCCAGATAGACTCCTCCATCTCCAGCAGAGGTCGAAAGCGCAATTGTGCCGTGCAACTCAATCGTGCTGGAACCAAAATCACGGTACGGAATGACTTCGCCAGTCTGGTCACTGGCTACCGTGCGGATAGTGCTAATGATTTTCACTTGACCGCTTCCATTGAGCACCGATACTGTTGCGGGTTCGCCAACGGCAGTGCCTGGTCGGATGAGCAATCGGATGTTGTTGTCGTTGGCAGCCAGCGCAGAAATCGGGGGGGAATAGGGCATAACGAAGTCATCCCACATCCAACCCGGACCGTACCGCACTGCATCGAAGTAGGTATCATCAGCGATGATGTTGCCTTTGATTGTGGTGATGCCAAGCGAATCGAGTGCACCGATCCAACGCGCAAATACTGAATCGGGGGATGTTCCGAATGCTTCGCTCCAGGTTGGATCGCCACTGCCGCGAATGATGATGTTCCCGTCGAAGTCACCGCCCTGACGAATTCGCCCATCCAAGTAAACACGGGTCGTATAACGGAAGTCGGGACCGAGCAGTTCGAGTGCGGCTGCTGTTGTCAGTAGCTTGAGTACCGATGCTGGCACGAATGCCTTGCC
>JBBIUD010000307.1:0-2234 GCA_037440485.1 Chlorobiota bacterium | reverse complement strand
TCGAGACGCGCCTCGAAGAGCTGCTTATTGACAATTACCGTTGGCGGTTGGGATGGTGCTGGTACGTCTGGCTGTGTTTTTGCTCCTTTCTTTTTCGACTTTTTGGTTGCTGGCTTTTGGGTCACTGCTGGTTGTGGTGGCGGTGGTGGCTCTAACTCTAAGGCTACCTCAACGACAATCCGCATCTGGCGATTCTCTTTAAGGAGCTTCAGGACGCGCTCAATCTCGCCCTGGACGGTTGGCAGTAGCTGAGCACTGCCCGCATCGAATGCTCGCAGCTCTGCTATCGGCTCCCCTTCTTTCAGAGAACGGACCGTGAAGTTGTAGGTAAGCTCCTTGAACTTCTGCATAGGTGGTAGTTCCAGTGTCGCTGTCTTCCGGTAAATTGCATAGCTGGAAAAGACGACCGTGTATGTTTGCCCCGATTCGAGTGGCTGAAGATATTCACCTGTGCTGCTGTTGACCTTGACGACAAATTTTTTCCCCGTTTTTTCCGCTGTGATTATCATGTCCATCTCATGACCGAGCGGTTTACCGGTCCGCTCATCGAGCACAGTTCCCTTAATATTGACCAGTGCATTCTGCGCATGGAGCCACAGCAGGGGCAGCATCAAGAGTGCTGGAAAAAGTTTCATCGCGAACCTTTCGATTGACTGAGAAATTCTGCAATGCGCGTTCGACAATCGTCGGTGCCACGTGCAATGACGTTCAAAGCTGCAGCATAGCGGAGGGCACCGTCGAGATCCATACTGTGCATTCCGGTGAGCAACTGTTTGGTCAGTGCAATCGAGCTTGCACTATGAGCACAGAGTTTGGCGGCAAGGTCGTCGGTGGTTGCATCGAGTGCATCATGATCGGCAACATGCGACACCAGTCCGATGCGGTGTGCTTCATCAGCACTAATCAGCTCTGCACTCAGCAACAGACGCCGCGCTACCGAATCACCAACCTTGCGGAGCAAGTACGCTCCGACGACGGCAGGAATAAAACCGATCCGTACTTCCGAGTATCCAAACAACGCCTTCTGGCGCGATGCGACGATAAAATCACACACAGTTGCAAGACCACATCCACCGGCGATTGCTGGACCATGAACCTTTGCGATCGTTGCTTTTGGCGATGTAAAGATGGTCCGGAACGTTTGCTCCAGCAGGAGCGAATCGGTGAGATTTTCCAGGGACGAGAATTCGCTCATTGCTTGCAAGTATTCAAGATCGGCGCCGGCGCAGAATGCTGTACCGCTCCCTTCGAGCACGATAACGCGCACCTGCTCATCGGCAGATAGCTGCGCGATTGTTGCGTCCAGCTCCCTCAGGAGCTCTGGACTCAGTGCGTTTCGCTTTTCTGGACGGTTGAGGCAAACGCGTGCAACGCCTGTGGTGGTCTGAGTTACCTGGAGAGTCTCCATCACCGATTTGTTTGGTTCGTGCTGCAAAAATAGCGCTGGTTAATGTCACGGGAAATGGATCTTTCGAGTTATCCCCACCGATTTCAACAGGCGTGGAAAACTATCGGTCGAAAACTGGTGCATTCTACGATAACTTTCCCCGATTGCATACTACACTACTCTCGTTCTCCACATCCATGTCGAAAACGGATGTGTTTTTCCTCTGCTTTTCCACAGTGGGCTTTGGCTGGGGTTCTCCAGCTCTACACCGCATCAGTACACGCATTGGCAGGGATCCGCTTTATAGTTTTCCACATTTCCACCGACCAGTAGTTTGTTTTCGTGCAAAAAAGAGAATTGCTTCACAGTTTATCCATGGGATGAACGGCGCCGATAGAGAATTAAGCCTTCGTTGATACCTGAGAATCGAATTCCCAATTCTGCTTCTGCTTTCAGGGAAACAAGACCGCTACGAAGTGGACGAGGAGCTTTCTGCTCAAGCTGCTCAGTCTTGACAGGCAAGATAAGGTCAGTGCGCAGATCGAATGCACGCGCGATAGCCAACGCGAAATCGTATCTGTTGCAGTAGTCGGCACCACCGACGTGGTATAAACCCGTGCAGCTACGCTCAATGAGTCGAGCTGTAGCCAGCGCTATATCGCCAGAGTAGGTTGGATTGGAAAATTGATCCACTGCCACCCGGATCGGAAGATTCATCGAGCACGAACGAACGACCCATTCGACAAAGTCACTTTTAGCACTGCCGCCTGTTCCATACACGACGTTGGTGCGGATGATAGTCGCGCGCACCCCAAGAGAAAGAATTGCATTCTCGCCGCTAAGTTTT
>JBBIUD010000306.1:0-2259 GCA_037440485.1 Chlorobiota bacterium | reverse complement strand
ATGCGCCAACGCCCTTCGCCCCAACTCTTGAGCGTGCCGTGTTGCCAAGCACTGAAAAAATTTTTCACGCACTCCGAGACGTCCTCGCTTTCTAAACTCCGTATTTTCGCATCTGTTACACGTTTTCCTTGTAGGCAATGTCGAAAGTGCTTTTTTCGATGACTTATGTCATTGATCCAGAACGTCTGGCTGAATACCGCGAGTTAGTCCGTCGGCTCAAAGCGATCTACGCTGAAGAGGGCATCGAGTACTACGTCTTTGAAGGAAAAAATCACGAGTACACCGAGCTGACCATTTACCCGTCACAGGAAGAGTTTGATACCAGCGAAGAGCGCTTGCTCGAACGCGAAGATTACGGTGACTACATCAACCGCGTCAATCGAATGGCACGGGATGTGCGGTATTTGACATTGCACGAAATCGAACTGTAGTCCATTTTCACCCTCCACCAATGGAGGTCCGGTGCGATTAGGATTCTCGATAATCACTGCGAGCACGCTGGCAATCATTTCATTGCTGGGTGGTTGTCGGTCGCTGTCACCATCTGCAAAACAGGCAACACATACAACAGCGCAGCCTCCTACATCGGGTACATTTTCAGAAGCGACGGCGAGCATTGACACGACCGCCGCTAACCAGCCGCGCCTGTTGCCGCTGAGAGCGTATATGGATGAAATTGCGCGGCGTCAGGCTACCATCGAATCGCGATTAGATACCATTAGCCGCCAACTAGAGTCGCTGCGACAGCTCGTCGAAGCGCGAATAGGAGAGGGGAAGGCACCTATAGAGGCAGAGATCATTCCCGGTGAAACGAAAGCATTCGAATCGAACAGGGATTCAACTGGAGGGCGGTCGCTACAACCGCCTAAACAAGTAGGAGTAATTCTGCCCGACACAACAGTCCTCGAACATCCCACGCGCCAAACCGCGGCACCCCGACGTGCTCGAAAAGCTCCGGCAAGACAATCAAGCATACCCTCACAGCAACTACCATCGCAACCATCAACTAGAAAGAGCAAGCTGGACCATCAGTTTGAGTCACGTCAATTCGATAGCGCCATGACTGCTTTCCGAAGCAAACAATACCGCACGTCCATCGAGCTGCTGACAAAACTTATCGAGCACTCATCACCACGGAAAGGGGAATATCATTACTGGCGAGGGCTTGCCGCATTCATGAGCGGTGATGCGGGATCAGCCCGATCCGATGCTGACATCGCCGCTAAACTTTTGCAGGATAGCAAATCACCCCTGCGACCGGATGTGCTGTATCTATTGGCTGAAGTGGAAAATGATCGTGGGAATGCAGAGCGTGCACGCCAGTTGCTCCGTACGATTCTGGAGCAGTTCCCTCAGAGCAATGCTGCCCTTCTTGCGCGTCGGAAACTTCAACTGTTGATGGTCTCGAAATAAAAATCCCCTCAACCGTTCCGGAAGAAGGGATCGCACTGCGCACCCGTAGGGATTCGAACCCCAAACCTTCTGATCCGTAGTCAGATGCTCTATCCAATTGAGCTACGGGTGCAGAAAAAGCGTTCCTGGTGACCTAAGCAGAGGTAGTACTGTTTGCAAAATGCTTGTTGACAAAGCGTGCCAGAGCAGATTTGCGGTTCGCTGCCGTGTTGGAATGAATCACTCCCCGCGCCGCGCTACGGTCAATCAGTTTTGCTGCTTGGCGGAGCAGTGACTCTGCTTCCTGAAGCGACGTGGCACGGCGGACCGCTTTGATAGCTTGCTTGAGTTGCCATTTCCACTGTCGGTTGTATTGATTACGCTTGCGGCTTTGACGAATCCGCTTGAGCGCTGATTTATGATGCGCCATATCGTATAGGAACAATCAGTTGAATTTTGGAGCGCAAAAATACTGCACTCTGCAGCAATTTTCAAACGCTAAGCCACCAATTGCGGCTATTTTTGTGTACATCTCCACTGCGCCGCGCAGAATCTTGGTATGCTCAAGGAACTTCTCTTACCCGAAATTCATGAACTGATAGAGCAGCGCGAATGGTCGCTTCTGCGCGATGTTCTTTCGACGTGGACACCCGCAGAAATTGCCGATTTGATGCTGAACGTTCCGAAAGCGGAGCGAGTTTTGCTCTACCGCGCATTGCCTCAGGATTTGGCGCACGAAGTCTTTGCCTACCTTGATCCCGATCAACAAATCAACCTTCTCCATGAGCTAACCGACAGCGAGACACGCCAGCTACTGGCAGCACTGTCGCCGGATGATCGCACGGCGCTTCTTTCGGAATTGCCGGG
>JBBIUD010000305.1:0-2287 GCA_037440485.1 Chlorobiota bacterium | reverse complement strand
TTATGCCGTCGCGGTGCTTTCCGATGGGACGATCATCGCCGGTGGCAACTTTACGAGCATTGGCGGAACGGCAGCCTCGTCAATCGCACGGTGGAATGGTACAGCATGGGAACCGCTCGGTACCGGCATCGGGCGCGATGGACAGCAGGGCACGGTCTATGCTCTGATGGTTGATGGAAACGGGCTGTACGTGGCAGGGCTATTCAACCGCGCTGGCAGCGAGTCGTGTGCAAACATCGCTCGGTGGGACCTGAGCACAAACACCTGGAGCGCTCTGGCTGGTGGTGGAACCAACGGCGCTATCTACGCACTCAGTCTGTACGGCGGACGGATCATTGCAGGAGGTGAATTCACGCGCGCTGGCGACACAACCGCCAGCCGAATTGCACAGTACGACGTTCAAACTGACCGATGGCTCCGCATGGGTAGTGGCGTCGAGGGAAGCACCGCTGCTGTGCGTGCGCTTGCGGTCGCTCGCGGTGCGCTCTGCGTGGGTGGTGTCTTCGACCTTGCTGGCGGACGGTCATCGCGAGGATTTGCGCGCTGGTTGAGCCAAGCCGCAAGTGTCGAATCACCAAACGTTCCGCGCAACAGGGGTGCTGTGACGATCTATCCAAACCCAATCGGTCAGCAGAGCGCCGTTACTGCTGTCGTGGAGTTACCGCAGACTGGTCTGCTAGAGCTGGATGCGTACACGCTCGACGGACGATGGAACGGACGACTCTGGCAGGGGCAGCTTCCCAGCGGACTTCAACACTGCATCCTCGACGCTGAGCCCCTTCCACCCGGGGCGGTATTGGTGGTCGCACGGCTCAACGGACGATTGCTTGGTTCAAGCCTCCTGGTGAAGTAATTTGCCGCTGGTGTTGCACTCAAGAACAGGTTCTTTGGATGAATGCTGCAGCCCTTCACTTGGCAATCAACCATGCACCGTTATTCCTCGCGCTCGTAGCGATAGCGTTGCTCGGCGTCGGTGTGTTCGGTCGCAATCGGAGCTTACTGCTGGCTGGCATCTGGCTAACGTTGATAAGCGGTGTTGCTGCTCTGGTCGCACTGCAAAGCGGTGAAGCTGCCGAGCATCTGCTCGAGCATGCCCCGGGCATCAATCCTGACGCAATCGAGGCACACGAAGAAAGCGCAACGGTTGCAGCGTTTTCGCTGTTGATCTGCGCTGGCTTCGGATTGGGAATAATTATCGGTGCCCGCTGGTGGAAGAATCCACGCGTTGAGCGCGGAGCTGCGACGGTGCTTTTACTGGCGCTCGTTGGTGCAACCGTCCTCACTGCCATTGCAGCCCACAAAGGGGGCTCCATTCGACATGCAGAGGAACTGGATAATCGCTTGCCTGTACCTGCACCATCGTCCGATGAAGAATGAACACCCGTGCGCTCCTTCGGTGGCTGCTGGGACTGCTCGATCGGCTCAACCTCGAGCGCGAACGTGCCGAGCCAGCCGAGACGCTCGCCGCAATCGAGCGCGACATCGAATTCCGGGGTGTCAACCTTTGGGTGTTGATCTGCGCTGTTCTGGTTGCATCGGTAGGGTTGAACGTCAATTCCACGGCGGTCATCATCGGCGCGATGCTGATTTCCCCGCTAATGGGACCAATTATTGGCATTGGGGTAAGCTTGGCGACCTACGACCTGACGCTCCTGAAACGCTCGGCGAAAAACTTTGGGGTCGCAGTGCTCTTCAGCGTGTTGACATCAGCGCTCTACTTTACACTTTCGCCATTGAAAGAAGCACAGTCAGAGCTACTAGCACGGACGAGCCCAACGATCTGGGATGTGCTGATCGCCTTTTTTGGTGGACTTGCCGGAATTATTGCTGCCACCAGCCGTGAGAAAAAGTTCACCGTCATTGCTGGTGTTGCGATCGCAACCGCACTGATGCCCCCGCTCTGCACTGCTGGCTACGGCATTGCCCGATGGGACGGACAGTTTTTTGGCGGCGCGATGTACCTTTTCTCGATCAACGCAGTTTTCATCAGCACTGCTGCTTACCTTATCGCCCAACTACTGCGTTTCCCCAAGCACACAGAAGCCAACAGAGCCCTCCAGCAGCGTGTTTACCGCATTATGCTCGCGATCGTGGTGATTACTGTGTTGCCAAGCATTTACCTTGCCTGGCGTGTTGTCGAGCAAACAATCGTGCAGCAGCGGGTCCGTGCGTTTGTTCAACAGGAATTTTCCTTGCCCCGAACGACCGTGGTCAACTATCACGTCAGTCGTTCCGGTGATAGTGTTATGCTTCGCGTGATTCTGGTTGGTGAGCAGCTCGACAGCGG
>JBBIUD010000304.1:0-2316 GCA_037440485.1 Chlorobiota bacterium | reverse complement strand
GAAAGCCAACGCCACGCCTGAGCTTTGGGGATCGCCAGCGTTGGGCGAATGCGGTAGTACTCATCGTTGTCAGCGGGAATGACGGTGTTGAGGGCATCGTTACCGCCAAAGAGTTGAATGATGATGAGCACATTATCGCTTTCCATCACGCGCGGTGGAAGCATCAGTAGTGGCGAGCTTGCTCGAATTGGTATTCCCGCAATATGGGTGGCTGCGGCAGTTGTCGTCAGTGCAGCGGCAGCACGGAGAAAGTCACGGCGTTGCATAGGAATTCTTTGCAGGATTGTTAGCACAAATGGTAATCGGGAGCTTTGACGATTGCGCGCAAGACGGCACGCAGCCGGGTTGCAACGGCGGTTGCATCGTTGACAATCGAGGGCCATTCGTAGCGTGGGGCACCGGCTAAGAGGACATCGGAGTAATATGCCAGCCGAGCGCTTCCCACTGGTCGTGGCAACAGGTAGCGCGTCAGCTCCGCAACAAACGAATCAATGTCCTGCCAGCCATCGAAGGAACGCACAAACTGCTGGGCTTGCTCATCGCTGATGCTCGCAATAAGCTGGTGTGCATACTGTACACGCTGCGGAATAGTTTTTGTGCTTATCCACGTGCGGTAGCCACGCCATCCAGAAACATCGGGTGGGTCAATCAAATCTTGCTCCATCCGCGCTAAGGCATCGGCAGCGTTGGGGAGAGTCACCCCTAGTTGTCGTGCCAGCCCAACAGCGTAGTCTGCTGGCGTTTTGATTTGAACTCCGCGGTTTGCTGGATCGAAAAAGTGTTCGCTTGCCAGGAGCGTATGGAGCAACGGCCGCAGCTCAAAGTCGTTTTGGATAAACACCTGCATCAGTGCTGCCAGTGTTTCGGCATCAGTTTCCGCGGGGTTGCTGTACACGAAAAAGCGGTAGAGCTTGCCGACCATGAATCGGGCAATAGCCTCGGCGCGCTGCTCAAAGAGGATTTCGATCATGCGACGCACTTCCTGGGTGCGCACAAGGTATTCGGTGTTGGTGTCCTGATCCCGTGCCGGTATAGTAAAGCCTAAAAATTGCTTGGCTCCAATGTCGTGGTCGCTGGGCTTGAACCAGGTGTTGAACATACCATTGGGTGCAGGTGCATCGCTATAGAGGGAGGCTTTCCAACCAGTGAGTACACGTGCTGCTTCCTTGACGTCACCCTCGGTGTACCATCCAATGCCGGTCGAATACAGCTCCATCATCTCGCGCGCGTAGTTTTCGTTCGGCTTACCGGCGACGTTGAGTGTGCCGCCGAGGTATTCGAGCATCGCGCAGTCGAGCGTAACAGCTTCCAGGAATGTGCGGAAATTGCCCAAGCGCATTTGGCGTAGCATCAGATTCTGGCGATAGAGCACCTGCGGCGGAATGTAGCCAAGATCGTAGGTGAACTCGGTTGTAAAGTGTCCGCTCCAGAACAGTGTAAGTTTTTCCCGCGCCGGGAGCTGCTCGGTGCGCATCAGGTCAATCCACCACTGCTGGAGCCGCTTGAAATTTGATTGCCATGTTGCTTCGATTTGCCCGCGTGTGACGATGTCCACTCCGCGCGGGTCTTCTTGTGCCTGATCTACCCATGGACCGGGAGAAGGAACTGCCGGTTCAGTTGAGGGATTGCCGAGCAATAGTTCGACGGCTTCTTCGGCGCTCTTGCCGATGAGTTGCTCGACCAATGTTTGCGTCGGTCCCAGCGTGAACCGCCGAAGAAGATGAAGCGCATCATCCCGGCTCAAGGGCTGTTGATAGGGCGCAATCGAAGCTGTCGGTACTGCCCGTCGGGCAGGAGCGCGGCGCTCCAATCCTAACATTGCTCGGCGATTCATTGCATGCCTCATGCGTCGTGAATGATTCGGTGGGGAAGACTGCTGTCTTCACCGGGCAAAACTACGCCTCGTGCTACGCAATAACGAGCACTGGTTATGATGGTAACACAGCCGCAAAAATTATTCCGCAGTTGTTTCGGCATCTGTTCACGTCTTTGCTGTCATGCTGAACACGGTTCAGCATCTGATTGCGTTTCGGTTGTCATGCTGAACTTGATTCAGCATCTGGAGACCCTGAAACAAGTTCAGGGTGACGGTTCGGATGGCTGGCGATGCATGTGACGATGCCATTTGGGTGTCATGCTAAACTTGATTCAGCATCTGGAGACCCTGAAACAAGTTCAGGGTGACAGAGCGCTGAGTGCTCACGGGAGAAGGCAGGTTGGGGGCAGTTCCCTATCTTAGCGGTGCAGCATATCTACCGCAATTGAGCGATGAACGACTCCACCCTCCGTGTACTGTTATCGGAGACATCCTTGGTG
>JBBIUD010000303.1:0-2326 GCA_037440485.1 Chlorobiota bacterium | reverse complement strand
ACACCTACAGCCGTATGTGCGACGATGTATTGCCGGCAGTGTATAATCGTCGTCGCGATCGCTACGAAGCGCTTGGCATTGTTCAGGGTCGGCTCTATTTGCTCACGTGCCCGTGATTATGCCAGTCCGTTGGCGTTGGAAATGACCTCGTCGTAGGGTGGCTCGACACCTGGGTTCGGCGATGCGATCCAGATGTAGCGGATAATGCCATCGCGGTCGAGGATGAAGACAGCACGGTTGCTGGTGTGATAGCCTTCGATGCCGCCAAGGTTTTCGAAGAGAATACCGTACTCCCGCGATACTTGCCGATCGAAATCTGATAGCAGTACAAACGGCAGTGCGTATTTCTTGGCAAACTCTTTGAGAACAAACGGTGGGTCAACGCTAATGCCGATGATCTGGGCATCAGCACTGGCAAGCCGATGCATCGAATCGCGCAGTGTGCACATTTCGGTATCGCAGACACCGGTGAACGCTCCGGGAAAAAATGCTAGTACGATCGGCTTGCCGATGAACTCATTGAGCGAGCGCTTGGTGCGGTCAGCATCGTAGAGCGTAAACTCTGGTGCGCGGTCACCAACTGAAAGTGCCATTGAACGACTCTAAGAATGTTTCACAAACGGTGTGCAAAACTAACGGTGATGCAGATTCTTTGTGCAATCCTTTTCTTGGTCAGTATTCCAGTGCTGCTCTGGAGCCAGAGCACAGAACCTGAGCGAATCGTGACACGGTACGAACTCCCTTCGACCGAGCGCGAGCGTGTGGTGGACTTTGAGCGTATTCGCATAGCCGTGCAGTTTGAACCGAGGCAGCAACGTGTGCGGGGACAGGTGACGCACATTTTCCGTCCGATTGTCTTCGATGGAGTGCGCATGACGGTGTTCGCTGCACGCAGCGGCAATATTCCGCTCCGAGTGCGAACGACAGATTCGACGGTCACTGTGTATGGCAAGTGGCAGTATCCCCGGCAGGATTCCATTACCATTGAATACGAATGCACGCCGCGGCGCGGCCTCTATTTTCCTGGTTGGGACGATTCCACCAACAGAAAGCGGAAACAAATTTGGACGCAAGGTCAACCCTTCGATACGCGCCATTGGGTGCCGATTTATGACTACCCAAACGACAAAGCGATAACCGAGACAATCATCACTGTTGACTCGACGGAAACAGTGCTCTCCAATGGTGTGTTGCTCTCCAAGCAACACAATCGCGATGGAACTGTAACCTGGCATTATGCCATGACAAAACCCCATGCAACGTATCTCATCATGCTTGCGGTTGGGCGTTATGGTGTCATCGAACGTCGCACACGACGCGGACTTCCACTGCGGCTGTACTACTACGCAGACCATCCAGAATGGGCGGAGCCAACCTACCGCTATTCAGCCGAGATGGTGGACTTTCTCGAAGAACTCCTCGGAGTGCCATTCCCGTGGGATAGCTACGCTCAAGTCCCTGTTCAGGACTATATCGCCGGCGCTATGGAAAACACAACAGCAACTGTCTTCGGCGATTTCTTCCATGGCGATAGCCGAGCGATGCTCGACCGTTCCTACATTGGTGTCAATATGCACGAGCTTACCCATCAATGGTTCGGTGACTACATCACACAGCGGGATGAGCGCAGCATCTGGCTGCACGAGAGTTTTGCAACGTTCTATCCAAAGCTGTTCTTCCATCACTTTTTCGGGGAAGATTATCACCAGTGGATGCGCCGAGGTGAGCAGCGAGCGGCATTAGGTGCGAGCAGTGATAATGCGTTTCCCATTCTCCACCGTAACGCGGGAACAGCACGCATCTATTCCAAAGGATCCGCCGTGCTCGATATGCTCATGGAGGTCGTTGGTGAAGAACACTTCCACCGTGCTGTTCGCTACTACCTTCAACAGCATGCATACGGGACGGTCGAGACAAGGGATTTCGTCAATGCTTTTGCGGATGCTGTCGGAATGAATCTGGATTGGTTTTTCGATCAATGGCTCTACCGGGGAGGTGAGCCGTCCTTTCGTGTACGATATGCGCCGACAAGCGATCCATCTACTGGTGAGCAATGGGTTGAATTCAATGTCGAACAACGACAAGCAAGTGATGCACTGCAACCAGTTTTTCGCATGCCAGTGACAGTCGAGGTACACTACCAGGACGGATCGCTGCAGCGTGTTCGTTCCTGGATTCGTGATCGTGTGCAGCACATCCGCGTGCCCAATCCAAACAAGCAGAAGGTGTCGTTTGCGCTCTTTGATCCAGGTTCGATAATCCTCAAGCGAATCGAATTTCCTAAGTCCAGCGAAGAGTTGATTGCGCAAGCGCGACGAGCACCGCT
>JBBIUD010000302.1:0-2340 GCA_037440485.1 Chlorobiota bacterium | reverse complement strand
GCTTGGAACACGATCGGGCGGCTCTGCTGATTCCCCGGCGGATTGGCGATAAACACGTGACCACTGTACGTCCCAGGTCGTATGTTGAATGTAACTGCGCCTAAGGTGCCACCAAAGCGCAGTGCATTTGCTGCCGTGACAACATCAGGAAAATCTGGATTGTTGCCACCGATTGTGTAGGTTCCGCTCAAGCCAGGTGCCAACTGTGACGTAATGGTGTTGTTTGCACCATTTTCATCTGTCTGACCATTGGGGCAACACACAGTTGCGGAAATTGTCACCGGTGCGCCGACCGTGAAGTTTGCAGCACCAAGATTGACGGTCGTACTTTGTCCGTTAGTGAGCGAGCCTGTCCAATTAATCGGCGTTTGATTGACACCGTTTACTGACCAGAAAATTTGAGCACTAGTGATCGTTTGCGCACCAAAGTTTCGGAGCGTCACACTTACGTTCTGTGACCCTGCTGCAAACGGTGCTACTGGGCTTGCAACTGCTGTCAAGCCAAGATCGTAATCGAGCGGAACAGCGAACTTGCCAACGAACATCGCCGGATAGCCGATGTAATTGTAAAGCATCGGAGCACTGGAACCAGAGCCAAATGTCATGGGATTGCTGTAGTAGTACCCCGTGATTGCTCCTTCCTTCCGAGTTGGGCTTACCCCAATGTTATATGCAATTTGAGTGCTCGTCCCTGTTGCAGCAAGTCCACCGAGCGGCTGACCATTTGTCCGCCAGACTGCCACAAAACATTGGTAATTGTACGACGTGTACGAGAAAGTTGCCGTACCGAACGTATAGCTAGTCGTCGTGTACGGATAAACATATCCACCTAAATAGACACTACCGCCATTGTCAATACCTACCCCTTGTGCGTATTCGTAGCACGATGTTGTTCCGAACTTGCTTGCCCACTGAGCAACACCGTTGCTATTGAACTTGACAACAAAGCCATCGTAGTATGTGTCGCCCGAGTTGATAGCAAGAGATGTATTGTTACCGCCGTAGGCTGTACCATAGAAATATCCACCGATTGCAACATCACCCGAGGCATTGACAGCAAGATCCGTTGTCCGCTCGTAATTACTTCCCGTTATACCCCAGGTTGCCCATTGGTAATTACCATTAGCATCAAATTTGCAGAGCCAAGTCTCCGGTGTGGAGTAAGAATAGTACAGCGAGTAGCTGGTCGAGCCAAAGTAGCAGGGGTAGCTATAGGTCATCCCCGTTGCATACACATTTCCACTCCCATCAACACCGATGCCATACGTGTACTCGGTGCTGCTTCCTCCAATCGCACGTGCCCACTGAAAAACACCGTTGGTGTTGTATTTAGTAATGTAGCCATCTGTACCGCCAAATGATGATAAGGTGGTGTACGTCGAGGAACCCGCCGAGAAAATGTACGTCGAGCTGGAAAAGTATCCAACAAGATAGCAATCACCTGTCTGCGGATTGACTGCAAGGTTGTAGAGAATGTCGGTGCTTGGACCAGCCTGCCGCGCTGCCCACTGAACGTTACCGTTGGCATCGTATTTGACGACAAACACATCGGGTGTCGATTGAGTCGAAAGCGACCAACTCCCAAAGTATGCGGGGTTGCTGTAGTAGTAGCCGGCAACGTACACGTTCCCGTTGTTATCCACATCAATCCCGTAACCGTACTCTGTGCTTGTTCCACCACCACTGCGCACCCATTGCAGGTTGCCACTGGCATCATACTTGGCAACGAACATGTCGTAGTTGGCCGAGCCGCCATATGCGTAAATCGTCGTTGTGCCAAATGTCGCGTAGTAGTAGAAATAGCCTGTCACGTACACATTGCCGTTGTTATCCACTACGGAGCGATAACCGTACACGTAGTAATCCGTCGCTGTGGACTGACCACCAGCGCCACGCGCCCAATTCCAGATCTGCGCGTTTGCATCGAGCGACATCGTCGCCACCATCACGGCGCACACTGCCAGTGCGCGTACAAACCATGCTGCCACTGCAGCAAATAAGGTAAAGCGTTTCATGGTAGAACCAGAAATTGTGGAACATGATGAAGAAGGAAACACAGAATTGTCGTGGTCAAGGGTAGGCTTCGCTGTGCAGCTATACACTGGCGAAGAAGAAAAGCACGTCGGCACGTTTGCCATGGTTCCTCACACGCGTACATTCAACACTCAATTACTGCCCGGCGGTGAGCAAACAGTCTGCTCAATCAGTCTGCCGCTGGGTTCTTGCCAAAAATAACAAAAAGCATCGTTACAACAAAAAATTTTTACACTGAAAAAAAACCACGCGGCAGGAAGCATGTTGCTTCCCGCCGCGCAGTGCGTGTAAGGAACTCTCCTCTTT
>JBBIUD010000301.1:0-2345 GCA_037440485.1 Chlorobiota bacterium | reverse complement strand
AAATCTGCACACCAATCTTGCCATCAGCATCAGGAGTTATCGTTGTGCGGTGAATACCATCGCTTCGCTTGAACACAAGGACCGACGGCGTGTTTTTGCGCTCACCGAGCAACTCGATTAAATGCTCAACCGATGCAATCGCGACACCATCGAGCGAAAGCAACGTATCGCCTGCGCTCAGACCGGCTTTACCTGCAGGACGAAGTGTTTCAACTCCGAGGACAACCGGACGCATTCCATCAGGCACAATTCCCAAATCTGGGCGCTGTGTAATGGCAACTCGAAGCTGCTGCGCTGGAAGGGTCAAAGTAGTATCGCGTCCTTGGCGGCTAATGGTGAGTTGCACATCTTTGCTGTAGGCTCCCCGAGCAAGTCGGTTGAGTGCATCGCTAAACGATCCGACAGTCGCACCATTGATACGAACGATCTCATCGCCCGCACGGAGTCCGAATTGCTGTGCTGCAGATTGCGGTGCAACGTATGCAATCGTTCGTGTTGCTAGTTCTGTCTTACCGATGGAGAGATTAACTGCCGTCAGTATTGCCCAGGCAAACAGCAAATTCATGATGATGCCTCCAAGCACCATGAACACCTTTTGGAGCGTACTTTTTGCACGGAATTCCCACGGCTGTGGTGGTGACGCGGCAACACTGGGATCGAGACTTTCATCAATCATACCGGCAATTTTAACGTAACCACCGATCGGCAGCAAGGAGAGACGGTAGTCGGTATCACCGTCGGAACTCCAGTCGGCTGGCAATGCGCCCAGGGTGAATCCATTGCGCCGATTCCACCCCAAAAGTCGGGGACCCATCCCGATGCTAAAAATTTCAGCGCGCGTGCCGGTAAGTTTTGCAGCAAGAAAATGTCCAAGCTCGTGGACGATGATCAGCGGGACAATTGCAAGAATGAAGTAGCCGATGATTTGCAGAGTTTCCATCACAAGCGCTGGTGGTGCAGTGAAACAAAATATCGGGCGTGCTCGCGCGCATGCCGATCCAGTTCGATGAGCGCTCCCAATGACGACTGTTCATCCCAGGGCATTGCATTGAGCGTCTGTTCAATGACGCGGGGAATATCAGGCAAGGAAATTTGTCGGTTGAGAAATGCGTTGACTGCAATTTCATTAGCGGCATTGACGATCGCTGGTGCACTACCACCGATTGCCAGTGCCTCGCGTGCGAGTCTCAAGCAGGGAAACCGCCTCTGGTCGGGTTGCGAAAACTCAAGCGTGCGGAGCTGCGACCAGTCAATTCGTGGAAGCTGTGTGGGAGAGCGATGCGGATAGGTCAGCGCGTAGTGAATTGGCAGTCGCATATCGGGCATCCCGAGCTGCGCTTTGACCGATCCATCACGGAATTCAACCAGCGAATGGACGATACTCTGCGGATGAATGAGCACCTCGATCTGATCGGCAGCCAAGCCAAACAGCCAGTACGCCTCGATTATTTCGAAGCCTTTGTTCATGAGCGTTGCCGAATCAATCGTGATCTTTGCACCCATGTTCCATGTTGGATGATTGAGCGCTTGTTCCGGTGTCACAGTCGGAAGTGCTTCGATCGGCAATGTGCGAAAGGGTCCACCACTGGCAGTCAGAATAATACGCTCGACCGACTGCACATCCTCGCCGACAAGGCATTGCACGATAGCGCTATGCTCACTATCAACCGCAATCAGTGCGACGTGGCGCTCCCGAGCAGTGGTAGTGATAAGTTTACCGGCAACGACTAATGATTCCTTGTTGGCAAGAGCAACTGTTTTGCCAGCTTCGATTGCTGCAAGGGTTGGAGCAACACCGGCAAATCCAACGAGTGCCGATAGCACAATGTCCGCTCCATCCCACGCTGCTGCCTGGCATATGCCATCGGTGCCGCAGAGCACAGGTCCGCGGAATGTGCTTGAGCGACAAAAGTCTCGATAGCCTTCCTCCGATGCAATGGCGACACCGTACGGTTTATACCGTGCGACTTGTTCATGCAAAAGGTCAATGTTGGCGTTCGCTGTCAGAAAGCCAATTTGGACGTCGGGATGATACTGCTCGACGACGGCAAGTGCTTGCTGTCCGATTGAACCGGTCGAACCAAGGATAGTCAATGTCTTCATGCAAGCGGTACGGATGCTGTGACGTCTTTGCCTGTGCGTTGGGAAATGATGCGGAAACTGTGATGAGGTATTGTCGGGTCTGGTTCGATGCGCAGACGAATAAAGTGCCTGACCATCAACCGCACCAGACGGCTAATCGAGCCTTCGCTCAAGTACGCGGCAAGTGTCGGATGTACGCGTATGGTCAAGCGTCGGTCGGGTGATGTTTTTTTGTAGTGTAGTAGCCATTGGTCCAGTCGGCT